>NZ_JBHXMA010000022.1:0-205586 GCF_042721035.1 Streptomyces sp. NPDC058464 | reverse complement strand
CCCCTGGGGGGTCCAGGGCAACCCCCTCAAGGGGCGCGGGGAACTGCGCGACCAGCCCCCACCGGCCCGCACCCGGACGACAACCGGACCACCCCCCACCGCAGCCACCTCACCCGCATCGACCTGCACTGGCCCCCCGGCCTCCCCGACGGCGGACGGCACGGCTTCACCCCGGCCCACCGCATACGCCTCGAAACGGCCCTCCCCCTGATAGCCGCGCGGGTCGCCGAAGCGCTCCCCGCCGACGCCCGCCGCGTGCTCACGCTCGGCTTCGAGGAGCTGATGTACGCCCCCCTCAGGGTCGCCCGCGAGCTGGAGGCCCTGGTCACCGCGGAGGTGCGGTACTCGACCACCACCCGGTCACCCGTCCTGGCCGTCGACGACCCCGGCTACGCCATCCGCAGCCGGCTCGTCTTCTCGGCCCACGACAACCCCGCCGACGGCCCCGGCGAGCGCTACGCGTACAACGTCGCGGGCGCCGGCTTCGACGCCGTCGTCCTGTTCGTCGACTCGGCCGGCGACACCCCCGAACTGCACGCCCCGGACGGCCTGCTCGACCGGCTCGGCGCGCATGCCCCGCACGTCCTGCTCGCGGTTGTACCGTCGTACGTCCCCCCGCTACCCGAAGTGAGCCCCGCCATGCTGCCCGAGCCCCTCCGCGGCCCCGCCTTCTCCTCGTACCCGGCGGAGGACGTCGGCTGGCTGCTCCAGGACCTCTCGGACGTCACACTGGAGGCGCCGACCGAGGAGCGCGAGGAGGCGATCCAGAGCGGCGGCGCGCACTACGCCGAGTCGCTGCCGGTGGAGTACCAGCCGAGCGAGCGGTACCAGGCCCTCTTCCACACGGCCCTGGAGGCCTCCGCGGCGCGGCTCGCGCAGGCCGTCGGGGTCGTCACCGAGACCGTGCTGGCCGAGCGGTCGCCGCGGCCGGTGCTGGTGTCGCTGGCGCGGGCCGGCACCCCGGTGGGCGTCCTGATGCGCCGCTGGGCGCAGTTCCGGTACGGCCTGGACCTGCCGCACTACGCGGTGTCGATCGTGCGCGGCCGCGGCATCGACGCCAACGCGCTGCGCTGGCTGGCCGCCCACCACGACCCGCGGGACGTGGTGTTCGTGGACGGGTGGACGGGGAAGGGCGCGATCACCCGGGAACTGGCCGACGCGGTCGAGGAGTTCGAGGAGCGGGCGGGCGTCTCCGGGTTCGACCCGGAGATCGCGGTGCTCGCGGACCCCGGGTCGTGTGTGCGGACGTACGGCACCCGGGAGGACTT
This sequence comes from Streptomyces sp. NPDC058464, assembly GCF_042721035.1. Lineage (NCBI taxonomy): Bacteria > Bacillati > Actinomycetota > Actinomycetes > Kitasatosporales > Streptomycetaceae > Streptomyces > Streptomyces sp. NPDC058464. The sequence continues at coordinate 204,318 of NZ_JBHXMA010000022.1, read as the reverse complement.
CCTGATCCCCTCCGCGTGCCTCAACTCGACCGTCTCCGGGCTGATCTCGCGGACCGTGCTGCGGGCCGACCTGGTGGGTCCCGACGACTTCCACGGCGCGAAGTTCTACCGCGAGCTGGCCGGGGCCGACGTGTCGGTGGCCTTCCTGGACGCGGTCGCGGCGCGGTTCGCCGAGGTGGTCGACCCCGTGGACGCGGCCGTGAAGGAGCTGGCGGTCGCCGACCGGGCGCCGACCTGGGAGGGCTGGGCGGCCGTGGAGCGGATCAGCGAGGAGTACGGCATCCACGACGTGAACCTGGTCAAGCCGGGCGTCGGCGAGACCACCCGGGTGCTGCTGCGCCGGGTGCCCTGGAAGATCCTGGCGCGGGCCGGGGCGGGCCCCGACCTCGACCATGTGCGGCTGCTTGCGGAGCAGAGAGGGGTACCGGTGGAGGAGGTCGGCGAACTGCCGTACACCTGCGTGGGGTTGATCCACCCGAAGTACACGCGCGGGGCGACCGGCGCCGACGGCCGGGCGGTGAACGTCTGATGGCGGTGCTCGTCGCGAGCGACCTCGACCGCACGCTCATCTACTCCGCGGGTGCCCTGGCGCTGACCATGCCGGACGCGCGGGCGCCCCGGCTGCTCTGCGTCGAGGTCCACGAGGCCAGGCCGCTGTCGTACATGACGGAGACGGCCGCGCAGCTGCTGACCGAGCTGGGGGACGCGGCCGTCTTCGTGCCGACCACGACGCGGACCCGTAAGCAGTACGAGCGGATCAACCTGCCGGGGCCCGCGCCGCAGTACGCCATCTGTGCCAACGGCGGGCATCTGCTGGTCGACGGGGTGTCCGACGCGGACTGGCACGGACGGGTGCTGGCGCGGCTGGCCGACGAGTGCGCCCCGCTGGACGAGGTGCGGGCGTATCTGGCGGAGCAGGCCGATCCGGTGTGGCTGCGCAAGCAGCGGGTCGCCGAGGACCTGTTCGCCTACCTGGTCGTCGAGCGGGAGCTGCTGCCCGAGGAGTGGGTGAAGAGCCTCGCGGTGTGGGCGGAGAACCGCGGCTGGACGGTGTCGCTGCAGGGCCGGAAGATCTACGCCGTGCCGAAGCCGCTGACGAAGAGCGCGGCCATGCGGGAGGTCGCGCGCCGGACCGGGGCCGAGCTGACGGTGGCCGCCGGGGACTCGCTGCTCGACGCCGACCTGTTGCTGGCCGCGGACCGTGGCTGGCGGCCGGGGCACGGGGAGTTGGCCGACGCCGGGTGGACCGGGCCGGCCATCGCCGCGCTGCCCGAGCGAGGGGTGCTCGCCGGTGAGCGAATCCTGCGCGAATTCCTGAAGACGGTCCGGCAGGGGAGTTAGCCGCAGCAGCCGCCGCCGCAACAACCGCCACCGGAGGCGGCGGGGGCGCCGGAGCGGGGGGCGGGCGCGGACGCCGAGCCGCCCACCGCCACCGTCGACAAGAGCTTTACCGTGTCTTGATGCCCTTCCGGGCATGCTGCCGGAGCCGATGACTCGGCCATGGGGCGGGACAGTTCGAATGTGTCGCCGCAGGTGCGGCAGCGGTACTCGTAGCGGGGCATGAGGGACAGGCTAGCGGCAGTGATGCGAGAGTGATGGGCATCACTTCACCTCAGAATTTCATGAGTGTTCCTTTCTGTCCGATACTTGTGCGGAGATTTTGAAAAGATCGCTGATAATTTGAGCTGGCCGCGAGGAGCCGAAAGACCGGGGGAAGAGGGGGGCTCGTAGCGCCGCGCCCACCGCGGCCCTGCCCCCCGTCGTGTCCGACCACGCGCGCAAGACCGAGTGCGAGGGGAGACGCAGTCGTGACGGACGCATCGGAGCGGACGGGCGACCCGGAGGGCGGCCGTGACCAGGCCCGATCCCGGGATCGGAAGCCGTTCGAGCCGGACGCGACCCTGCATCTGAACGTCGACGGCCTGCGCGCGGAGCACGCTCTGTGGCAGAAGGGCGACGACGCTCAGCGTGCGCAGGAGGCCGCGCGGCGCAAGGCGGAGGCTCTGTGGAAGGAGCTGCACGCCCTGCGGGCCGCCGAGACCGACGCCGCGAAGACGGGGGAGAAAGAGGGTGCGCGCCGCGGCGCGGGCGACACCCCGGCGTCTCGTGAGGGGGCGCGGGGGAAGAAGCAGGATCTGCCGGTGCACGACGAGACCCTGCATCTGAACGTGGGCGCCCTGCGCGCGGACGTCACGATGCAGATCCGGGTGCCCGAACAGCGCCGGCCGGAGCCGGAGTCGGCGGCCTCGGGCGGCCGTGCCGAGCGGCGGCGCAGCGCGCGGCCCTCCACGCGTGAGCGTGTCGTCGGCGTCCGGGAGCGGATCGGGGCTCTCGTGGGGCCCCGCATCGAGCCCCTGCTGCCGTACGCGCGGAAGCTGCGGCCGATGTACCCGCGCCCCGGCCGGACCGGCTGGCGGCGCTGGGTGCCGTCCTGGCGGCAGTGGCTGGGGGCCTGGCTGGGGAGCATCGGGCTGACCGGGCTGTTCCTCGTGGTGGCCTACGCGGCGACGGACATCCCCAGCAACCTCAACACGTACGCCACCCAGCAGGACAACGTCTACTTCTGGTCCGACGGGACACCGATGGCCCGGACCGGCTGGGTGCAGCGGCAGGACATGCCGCTCAAGGACATACCCGTGGACGTCCGCTGGGCGGTGCTCGCGGCCGAGAACGAGAGTTTCTACACCGACCCCGGTATATCGGTCAAAGGCATAGCCCGGGCCCTCTATCGCACGGTCGGCGAAGGGGACACCGAGGGCGGCTCGACCATTACCCAGCAATACGTGAAAAACGTCTATCTCACGCAGAACCAGACGGTAAGCCGTAAATTCACCGAGGCGATGATCTCCCTCAAGCTCGACAACAAGATGAGCAAGGACCAGATCCTCGAGGGCTACCTCAACACCAGCTGGTTCGGCCGGGGGACGTACGGCATCCAGCGCGCCGCCCAGGCCTACTACGGCAAGGACGTCGGCCAGCTGAACGCCAGCCAGGCCGCCATGCTCGCCTCCCTGCTCAAGGGCGCCGGGCTCTACGACCCGACGCTCAGCAAGGCCAACCACAAGCGGGCGGTCGAACGCTGGTCCTGGATCCTGGACCGGATGGTCAAGATCGGCAAGCTGTCGCCGGCCGAGCGGGCCAAGTACACGAAGTTCCCCGAACCGATCGCGACCAACAAGGTGTACGACACCGGCAGTCAGAGCGACTACCTCGTGGAACTGGCCCAGCAGTACGCCAAGAAGTCCGCCCACATCTCGGACAAACAGTTCGACCTGGGCGGATACCAGATCTACACCACCTTCGACCGGAAGAAGGAAGGCACCCTCACCAAGGCCGTCACCAAGGCCCGCAAGGACGCCAAGGCGAGCGACCCCAAGAACGCCGCGGCCGCCCACTACGGCGCCGCCTCGGTCGCCACCGACGGACGGATCGTCGCCGTGTACGGCGGACCCGACCACCGGACCCAGGGCTACAACGAGTCCAACGCCACCACCGTCCCGGCCGGCAGCGCCTTCCTGCCGTTCGTCTATGCGGCCGGGCTCCAGAACGGCATCCACAAGGAACGCGGCGGGGCCGCCACCGACGTCCTGCCCGAGACGCTCTACGACGGCGACGACAAGGTCACGGTCACCACACCCGACGGACCGTACTGGGACCGCAGCGGCAAGAAGGTCTACGCCAAGAACGACGACGACAAGTCCTACGGGCAGATCAGCCTGGCCAACGCCCTCGCCCAGTCGGTGAACACCCCCTTCATGCAACTCGGCGTGGACACCGGACTCGACAAGGTGCGCTCCACCGCGGTGGCCTCCGGACTGCTCTCCGAGAGCATGGGACCCCAGGTGCCCGCGCTCTCCATGGGCAGCTCCACACCGAGCGCGATCCGGATGGCGAGCGGATACGCCACCTTCGCCGCCGGCGGCGACCACACCGAGCCGTACTCGGTCTCCAAGATCACCCGTAACGGCCACCGGGTCGTCATGGACACCACCCGGCCGACCCGCGCGGTCCGCGACGACGTGGCCGAGGACGTCGAACAGGCACTCACCGAATCGTTCCGCCTCGCCCATCCGACCCCCGCGCTCACCAACGCGGCGGCCGGGAAGGCCGGCAGCACCTACGCCGGCGGCAAGGACACCGCCGCCTGGTACACCGGCACGCTCTCGAAAGTGACGACGTCGGTCGTCGTCTACCGCATCGACCTGAACAAGTCCCTGGAGCCGCTCCCGCTCAAGGGAATCGCCGGATCCGGCACCGACAACGTCCCTTACACGGTCTGGGCACAGGCCATGGGCCTCGACTGACCCCCGAGGCCCCGACGCTCCCCACGCCACCCACCCGCAGAATGAGCCGAGCATGAAGCCCCGCACGAAGCCGACAACCGGCGGCCACCGCCGCAAGGCGCCCGCCCGTGACCGCCGTCCCGCCCGCCCGGAGGTCATGACCCTGGCCGCCTTCCTGGTCGTGGCCTCCCTCGTCGCGGGCTATCTGGTGCTCACCAGACAGGACGACACCGCGCCCACCGCCGCCGGGACCACCAAGGCCTCCCCGTCCGCGTCGGCCTCGCCGAAGTGGGACGGCAAGACCAAGATCCTCGGCGACGGCTCGACGTCGTACACCGGGCCGCAGAAGGACCAGTTGAAGCCCGTGAAGCTCAAGCCGGGCGAGAAGCCACCCCAGTTCGTGGTCTTCTCCTGGGACGGCGCGCTGGAGGGCTCCGACCATCTCTTCTCGCACTACCGGGAGATGGCCAAGGAGTACAACGCCCACATGACCTTCTTCCTCACCGGCATCTACCTGCTGCCCAAGAGCAAGAAGAGCCTCTACACCGGCCCGATGCACCAGCCCGGCGACGCCGCCATCGACTACGCCACCGACGAGCACATCCGCACCACCCTGGAACAGCTCCGCGAGGCCTACAACGACGGCAACGAGATCGGCACCCACTTCAACGGCCACTTCTGCGAGGCCAAGGGCGGCGGCGAGTGGAGCGTCGCGCAGTGGAAGAGCGAGATCGACCAGTTCTACAAGTTCGTCGAGAACTGGAAGACCAACACCGGCTTCAAGGACATCCCCGCCCTGCCCTTCGACTTCAAGCAGGAGGTCGTCGGCGGCCGCGCCCCCTGCCTGGAGGGCCAGCCCAACCTGCTGAAGGCCCTGCAGAAGTACGGCTACAACTGGAAGTACGACGCCAGCTCCCCGGGCGACCTCCAGATATGGCCCTCCAAGAAGGACGGCCTCTGGAACTTCCCCCTCCAGATGGTGCCGTACGGCGACAAGATCCAGTCCCTCTCGATGGACTTCAACTTCCTCTACAACCAGTCCAACGGCGAGACCGACGGCGACCCGTCCCAGTACGCCACCTGGGAGCAGCAGACCGTCGACGCCTACATGAACGGCTTCAACCGCGTCTACTACGGCAGCCGCGCCCCCCTGTTCATCGGCAACCACTTCGAGGACTGGAACGGCAGCATCTACATGAAGGCCATCGACCAGATCATCCCGAAGATTTGCACCAAGAAGGGCGTCAAGTGCGTCTCCTTCAAGGAACTCGCCGACTGGATGGACGCCCAGGACCCGGCCACCCTCGCCCGGCTGCGCACCCTGGACCCCGCCCAGGCCCCGTCGGACTGGTCGAGCATCGTGAAGTGAGTGCCGTACCAACCCCGCGCGGCCGGTTCAATTCGACGCGGCAGCAAGCGGATTCCAATCGTGCAACCCCCTTCACAGGAGTCACACACGCCGTGCGAAGATGCCGTCGCCCGGTAGAGGTGTACCGGCGTAGAGGGGAACATCATTGAAATCCAGAAAACTGAGCCGTAAGCGCAGCCGTGCGGCCATAGTCACGGCGGCGGCCGCCTCGGTCGTCGCCGGCGTCGCCCTCGTGCCCAACTGGAGCGCGGGCGCGGCCGTCGTCGACGACCCGACCGTGGACGCCGCGACCAAGGCGACCTTCCAGAAGCTGGCCGACGCGGTCTTCACCGACCGCACCCAGGCCCTCGTGCAGGGTGCCTCGCAGAAGCAGCAGACGTCCCGCTTCTCCGGCGACGTCCGCCTCTCCAGCACCCAGTCGCGCGACGAGGACGCAGCGCTGACCCAGCTGCGCGGCCGCCAGAACAGCATCGCCAAGGCCGGCGAGAAGTACAGCGCCGGCAGCACCCAGGTCACGCTCGACGCGACCCGCGTGACCGGCCGCACCGCCAAGGCCGACGTCACCGAGACCACGACGCTGACCTACACCAAGGCCGCCTCCGGCACGCCGAAGACCACCGGCTTCCAGGCCCACCACGAGCTGACCTTCAAGGCCGACCGGCAGGGCACCTGGCAGCTGACGAACATCCAGGACACCGACGACGGCGGCCTCGCCGTCAACACGCTGTCCAAGCCCTCGGTCAAGGCGCCCGCCACCGGCGACGACGGCAACACCACGCCGGACGCCCCCCGCGCGGCCACCACGCGCAACCCGGTGGCCGTGCCGAAGACGCTCACCGGCGGCACGTACGACTACAAGGCGATGGCCACCTACGCCGAGACGTACTGGAGCAACTACAACACCGCCTACCCGAACTTCAACGGGCACGCGGACGGCGGCGACTGCACCAACTTCGTCAGCCAGTCACTCAAGGCCGGCGGCTGGAAGCACGTCCCGGGCTACGTCTACGACTACACGAAGTGGTTCGGCACCGCCGACATCCAGTCCGACTCGTTCGTCGGCGTCAACGAGTGGTCCTGGTTCGCCCAGAACTCCAAGCGGACCACCCCGCTCGCCAACGTCTACCAGGCGGAAGTCGGCGACGTCATCCAGATGGACTTCGACCGGGACGGGTCGAAGGACCACACGATGATCGTCACGTACAAGGCCAACGGCATCCCGTATGTGACATACCACTCCAACAACACCTACCGCAGGTCGCTGGCGAGCCTCATCGCGTCGTACCCGAACGCGTACTACTACGCCTACCGCACCTGAGCCTCCGGCTCGGCCCGCTGCTCCGCCTCGGGGTGGCGGGCCCGCCAGTACGGGTTGTCATGCGGCAGGTTCGTACTGACCCGGCCGTACATCCCGAACACCATCAGCACGAGGCCCACCACGAAACTGAACAGCACGTTCTGGATCTTGAAGGCAAGGAAGTCCGAGTCCGTGTCGAGCAGGCCCAGGAACAGGAAGCCGTTCAGGATGAACAGCACACCCAGCACCATGTTCAGCGTGGACGCGAAGTTCCCGCCGATCACCATCCCGGCGAACAGCAGCAGCCCGACACAGATCGACAGCACGCTCAGCGCACCGTTGGTGTTCAGACCGATCGCGCTGTTCCCGCCCGTGTCGAAGAAACCGATGTTGTTGGTCAGCCCGAGGATCCCGAACGCCAGCAGGAACAGGCCCATCAGGCCCGCCCCGATCCGGTAGACCCTGTTCAGGCGGTGGTCGACGGGCAGTGCCTCGTCGAAGACGATCCGCCGCCGCGAGGTCCCCGACGTCCCCGAGTGCGCTGCGTGTGAGGCCATCTCCGCCTCCCCATCTGGACTGCGGGCCTGGATTGCGGACCGCCCTCCCAATATCCGCCCGCACCGGGAGGACGGCAACGGCTCACAGGCACACACGCACAGACGCATACACGCACGCAGGCTCACTGACTCACAGGTGACCGGTGCCCCGGTCCTCCCGGATCTGCGCCACCGCCCGCGCGACCGACTGCCGCACCGCCTCCGTCTCCGTCAGGAAGTGCCAGTAGTCGGGATGCCGCCCCTCCAGCGTCCCGACCGCCCGGTCCAGCCGCGCCACCGCGTCGTCAAGCAGCCGCGCGTGCTGCGGATCCGGACTGGTCCGCCCCGCCATCGCCAGCCGCTGCGCGTCCCGGATCGCGAACCGCGTCCGATCGATCTCCGCCTGCGGATCCTTCTGCACCGCGTTGAGCCTGCCCAGCCGGTCACCGGCGGCCGACACCGCCTCGTCCGTACTGTTGAGCAGCGCCCGCACCGTGGACAGCAGCGAGGTGGCGTCCGCCCACTTCTGCGCGTCCCGCGCGGCCTGCGCCTCCCGCAGCTTCACCTCGGCCTGCCGGACGTTCTCCACGGCCTGCTGCGGCACCTGCTGCAGATCCTGCCAGCACGCCGCCGAGAACCGCCGCCGCAGCTCGCTCAGCACCGGATCCACCTGCCCGGCCCGGGTGGTCAGCGCCTGCGCCCGGGTCCGCAGGCTCACCAGCCGGTGATCGATCTCCGCGGCCCTCTCCGGCAGCCGCTCCGCCTCGACCCGGATCGCCTCGGCCTCCCGCTGCACCCGCCCGGCCCGCTCCAGCGTCGCCTGCACACCGTGCTGGCCCGCACCCTGGTTGAGCCTGGTCAGCTCGGGCGACAGCGCGGCCAGCCGGGCCGCCAGGTCATCGGCCCCGAGCTGCGTCCTCCGCACCGCATCGAGCGCGTTGCTGGCCGCCAGCAGCGCCTGCCGGGCCCGCTCCACGGCGGGCGCCAGCCGCGCCAACTGCGTCTCGGCCTTCCCGAGCAACGGCCCCAGTGACTCCCCGAACCGGTCCAGCTCCCCCTTGACCCGGACCAGCTCGTCCTTCGCCCCGGAGATCTGCCCACGCGCCCGCGCCGCGACCCCGGCCTCCAGATCGTCCCGGTCCAGGTCGTAGGCGTCGATGGCCTCGATGTACCGGTTGCTCACCTCGTCGATCCGCCGCCCCAGCGCCTCGAAGTCCGAGACGGCACGACGGGCCGCCGGCGAGTCGTCGACGGCGGAGATGGTCTCTATCGAGATCCGCAGATCCCGCTGGGCGGTGTCCAGCTCGTAGAACGCGGCGGCCGCGGCGTCCTTGGCCGCCTGGGCCTCCGCCCGCTGGCTCTCCGCCCGCCCCCCGAACCACCGCCGGGTCCCGCCACCGGCGAACGACCCCGGCACCACCAGCACGGCCAGCAACGGCAGGCTCACCAGCCCGAGAACATCCCGAAGCGGCGTGCGCCGGGCCCGTACGGGAGGCGAGTACGACCGATCGGATACCGCCGAAGTCGCCGATGTCCCCGTCACTGCTCCCTCTCCCGTACCGCGGTGCGCCCTGTGTCCTGGCGGTTGCTGCAATTCTCCCACTCGTGAAAGACGAACACACGGGCCGGTCAGTTCGCGGTAAGGACGATCAACCGGGGAGGGCTCGGGAACACCGGTGCAGCGAGGGCACGCACGGCTGGCCGGCGCGGGTGTCCGCGCTCGGTCCGGATACGGGTTTGCGGGACAGCGCCCCTGGCAATGTAGGCTGTCGACTCGTCTCGGGTGCGTAGCTCAGGGGTAGAGCGCCTGCCTTACAAGCAGGATGTCGGCGGTTCGAAACCGTCCGCGCCCACGTGAACAGAGGACCCCGGCCGCCTCGGCCGGGGTCCTTTTCTGTTCTCAGTCCGTCTCGTGGGCGTGCTTGAGGCGGCTTCGGGCGTCCATGCGGTCCGGGGCCGTGACCTCCGCCCAGAAGCGGTGGCCGCTGACGAAGACCGCGAGTTCGTGCTCGCGGCGGCGCAGCTTCTCCACCTCCGCCTGTTCGTCCTCGGTCCAGCCCGGGGAGGCGGGGCGCTCCACCTTGCGCCAGCCGCCCTCGTCGCTGAATCCGTCCAGCGGCTCGACCGACCAGGGAAGCCGCTTCAGCAGGGCCGACAGCTCGGCCCGGACCTGATGCAGCTCCTCCTGACCGGCGAGGAGGTCACTCGGAAAGTCATAGGTCGCAGCCACGCGGCAATGGTACGCCTGTTCGATTTTAGGTGGCGAGTTTGTTCGTGGGGTTCATGTGTTCGATGCGCGGGGCTGGCGGGCGCTCCGTCACCGGAACCCACCGGTGAGGCCGATCAGCAGCATCACCACGCAACCCCCGGTGACCAGCCCCTGTACCGTCGCCATGACCCACATCCGCGTGCTCCACGACGCCGCCGCGATGATCCCCGCACACACGGCGAGGCCTCCCAGGCAGGCAGGTGTGACCCACGTCGCCCCGCGCGTGAACCAGAACAACCCCAGCATGACCGCGAACAGTGCGACCGCCTCGAACACCACCATGACCGCCGCCGCGACCACGTCCCCGGCCCACTTCGCGTACCGCCTGATTCCCCCGTCCATCGCGGCAGCGTCTCCCGGAGCCGCCCCCTCCGCCGGTCCCGCCCTCATACCGAGACCGGACCGGGACTCCGCCGATGCGGAGGCATCGACCGGACGTCCCCACCCGGCCTTCGTGGGTGGAGTTCTGTCCATCGACCCGTGGGTGGTGGTGATCGACCGGGTGCCGGGAGGAGCCTTGGGGCATGGGATCACTGCACTCGGGACTTGTCGCACTCACCGGTGTCTGCGTCCTGGTCTTCGTCGTGGCCTGGATCGTGGGTGCCGTCTACTTCGGTATGAAGAGCCAGGCTGGTGCGCGCGGCTGGCTGCGTGGACTGCGCCGCACGCTGCCCCGCCGGGTTCTGCTGGTCGCCGGTGCGTGGCTGTTTTCCTGGCTGGTCGGGCGCACCGGCGGGTTCTGGCACCGTCTGCAGTACTGGCAGCCCGAGCTCGCGCTCCTGGGCGCACTGCTCGCCGTCGCCTCCACCGCTCTGCTGCTGTGGGCCCGCTGGGTCCTGGGCACCATGTGGGCCAGCGTCCCGACGGTCCAGGAGCATCACGAACTGCGCACCGACGGGCCCTACCGCCTGGTCCGCCACCCCATATACACCGGCTTGCTGGGGCTGGTCGTCGGCGCCATGCTGGCCTGCGGCTTCGGCGTCTGGACAGCCGCCCTGGCGGTCGCTGTGCCGTGGCTGCTGAGCCGGGTGCGGACCGAGGACGCCCTCATGGCCGGCCGGTTCGGGACCGCCTACGACGCCTACCGCGTCCGCGTCCCGGCACTCATACCGTGGACGCGTCCGACACGGGTCCGTCCCCGCCACGGTGACGCGAGCAGCAGCTCAGGGGCGTAGGCGGGAGACTCCGCTACGGCCGGTGCGGCACGAAGCGGACGGTGAGGTACGCCTCGCCCGGGCCCGGGGCGCGGTTCCAGGGGCGGGTGCGGAGGGTGTGCAGGCGGCCCTGGGTGAGGGCGAACCGCGGTAGGCGGACGCCGAGTTCGGTCGTGAGCGCTTCGAGGGTGCGGCGCTCGTGCCGCCGGTGCTCGTCGGGGCCGTCCGGCGGGAAGCGGAGGGACTCCGGGACGGGACCCCGATGCTCGGTCCTGGTGCCGTGGGCGGTGAAGCCGTACCGTTCCTCGCCGTTCTCGGCGACGGACAGGAAGAAGAGGCCGGGGCGCTGGTCGCGTGGCGGCTCGCTCCACACCGTGACCGTGCGTGTGCCCCGGGAGGCGGCCAGGCCCGGGGAGACGAAGCGCCGTTCATCGAAGCTGCCGCCCGGCCGCGCCTCGAACGCGAAGCTCCAGCCGGGGCCCGCCCGGCCGACGGCGGTCAGTGCCGTGTCCGCCCAGGGCGGGACGCTCTCGGCGGCGCGGAAACGCATCCGGGCGTCCCACGGTGTCGCCGGGGCATTGAGGGCGGTGGGTCCGCTGGTGGTGGCGGTGGCGGTGATGAGGGACGGCAGGCGGGGCGGTGCCACGGTTTCCACGAGAAGGAAGCGGTACGAGGCCACGAGGGTGCCGGGGGATTCGTCGGCCAGCCAGGCCAGGCCCGGGGGGTCCAGGTCGGCGGTGGGCGGCGGGGTGTCGCCGGGCTGTCCGGCACGGGGTGTGGCGAGGAGTTCCCGGCCGCGGTCCGGTGTGATCAGGGGGCCGAGGAGCGGGTCGGCGAGCAGGCCGACCGGGGCGAGGTGCTCGGGGCCGAGCGGGCGCCAGTCGGGCAGGGCGGCGCGCAGGGTGTGCCAGGCCGCGTCCGTGTCGCCCCAGCGGGCCAGTTCCCGGGCCTCCTCGACGGCTCGGCCGAAGGGGCCGTCGGCGGTGTATCGGTAGGTGCCTTCCCGTATCTGCCGCAGGACGTCGGCCGCTGCCTTGCGTATCGCTTCGGAGGCGCCCGGCAGGTTGTGGGCCGCCAGGTCGCCGTCCCGGCGCATGCGGGCGTGTTCGGCCGCCAATACGGGCAGGATCTCCGGGGCGTACGCCGGGTCGGCCGTCAGGCCGCGGAAGGAGACCAGGTACGTCTCCCCGAGCAGCCGGCGGATCTGGTCGTGGAGCCCCGGCGCGCGTGGCCTGCCGAAGGCGACCGCGTCCGCGAGCGCCGTCGCCGCCTGCTCGTACCTGCCGCCCAGCGCGTCCAGCCGCGCGTCCGTCACGGACGCGTCCAGGGCCCGTGTCGTCGTGTTGTCGAACACCGGCCCGCCCCGCTCTGAGTTGCTCACCGCCAGGTGGTGGAACTGGCGGTACATCGCCTCCATGAAGATACGGAACGATCCGTACCGCGTCGGTACGTCTCCGTGCCACGGCGCCCACGTGTACACGGCCCACTCACCAGCCTCGTCCACGTCCCCCGGGTCCAGCAGGACGTAGACGGCGTCCGACTCGACGTCCAGCTGCAGTGCCCGCTCCCACATCCCGGCGAGGAGTTGGTCCTCGGGGGTGGGGTCGTCGTCCAGTTCCCCGGGGAAGTACTCGGACAGGCCCGCCGCGTCCTCGTGCGGGTGGATCTGGCCGGTGCCGGCGAGCACCCAGACGAAACCGCCCGCGTGCCGCCAGCCGTCGCTCACCGCGAGGAACGTCCGGTACGACGGCGGCAGCCGGTGACCGAGCCGCTCCTCCAGGGCCTGTATCCGGTCCTCCGGCGCGGGCGGGAACCCCAGCCAGCGTGTCCGCATCGGCTCTTCGTCCCGTGCCGGCCCGTCCCCGTCCTGCGCGTCCGCCCACTCCTGGCTCCACCGCACCAGGAGGGACCGCCAGTCGCCGCTCGTGTCCGTCATGCCGGTGATCCTGTCAGCCACCACTGACAACGCCCGGGGGTGAAGACTGAGAAGCTGGGGCACACGATCGGGTTCCCGCCGGGCGGGAGAACGGAGCAGGGAGTACAGGATGAGCGGGCAGCGGCAGGCGGCGTTCGTGAAGGTGTGCGGGCTCACCCAGGAGCAGCAGATCGACTGGGCCGTCGAGTTGGGGTACGACGCCGTCGGGATCGTGGTGACCCCGAAGAGCAAGCGGTACTGCCCGCCCGAACGGGCCGTGGCGCTCGCCGACCATGCCCGGGGACGGATCCCCGTCTTCGCCGTGGCCCTGACCCACGCCGAGACGGCCGCCGTCGCCGACCACTTCGACGTCATCCAGATCTATGAGACGGCCGACATCCCGAACCTCGCCCTCGCCTCCGGCACCCCGCCCGAGAGGCCGGAGGCGCTCCAGTACTTCTTCTACGACGCCAGCGCCGGCAGCGGCGTGTTCGCGGACATCCCCGACTGGGTCGGGGAGGTGCCGGGGAAGGTGGTGATCGCCGGTGGCCTCGACGAGCACAACGTCGCCGGTGTCATCGAGGCGTTCGGGCCCTACGGCGTGGACGTCTCCAGCGGTGTCGAGACCGCGCCGGGGGTCAAGAGCCGCGAGAAGATGGCCGCCTTCGTCGCCGCCGCCCGGACCCCCGAGCGTGCCCCTGGGCGCGGCAGCCGCTAGCTTCCGGCCTCGCGCAGCTCCCTGACGATGCGGGCCGTCACCGGCACCGGTACGCCGTGCCGGTCCGCCGCGCGCAGCAACGCGCCCCCGATCGCGTCGAGTTCGAGCGGGCGGCCGGCCTCCGCGTCGCGTTGCATCGAGGACTTGGCGGCGGGCGGGAAGGCGTCGTACCGGGCCAGCGCCTGGGCCGGGTCGACGGGGGCGCCGCAGGCACGGCTGACCGCCGCCGTCTCCGCCACCAGGGAAGCCAGCTCCTCGCGGTGCCGGGTGCGGGCCTCGCCGAGGGGGAGGGCGTAGCGGGTGGTGAGGAGGGCGAACGGGGCGAGGAACGCCATCTTCGCCCAGAGCGTGGTGGTTTCGTCGTCCAGGACGCGGGTGGTCGGGCCCGCGGCGGTGAGGGCTTCGGCGAGGGACTCCAGGCGGGGGTGGGGGACCTTGGCGCCGGCCAGGTCGATCTCCGTGAAGGGGCTGGTGTGTTCGACCTGGCCGGGGGCCGTGCGGGTCGACTCGACGCGGATCACGGACGGGGCCACGCGGTCGGGGGCGTAGCGGGCGCGCAGCAGTGCGGGGTGTTCCACGCCGTTCAGGAACGGTACGAGGAGGGCGTCGCCGAGGGCCGCGGGCGGGATCCGGGTGAGGGCCGCGTCCAGGGCGGTGGCCTTGACGGTGACGAGGCAGGCGTCGACCGGTTCGCGAAGGGCCGTGTCGGCCTCGACGGGGGCCGTGAAGTCGCCGAACAGGGGGCTGCGGACGTGGATGCCGGTGGTACGGAGCGTGTGTGCCGTCTCCTCGCCCGCGAGGCAGAGGACGCGGTGGCCGGAGCGGGAGAGCAGGGCGGCGAGGAGACCGCCGACACCGCCGGGGCCGAGGACGGCGACGGTGAGGGCGGGGGTGGGGGTGGGGTGAGGGGTGGGGGCGTTCGGCGTGGCCGGGCTGTTCGGGCCGGCCGGGCCGGCGGGGCTGTTCGGCATGGGGTTGTCCTCTCGTCGGTCGGCCCCGGGAACGGTGGCCGCCTCTGGAAGATCCTCGCAGGAAGGAGGGGGTCTGCGGGAGACTGGGGACATGTGCCGGAGTATCAAGACCCTGCGTCCGCCCCAGTTGGCCGAGGAGGCCACGGAGGACGAGATCCGTGCTGCCGCGTTGCAGTACGTGCGGAAGGTGTCCGGGTTCCGGGCGCCGGCCGCGCACAACCGGGAGGTGTTCGAGCGGGCGGTGGATGCGGTCGCCGAGGCCACTGCCGCGTTGTTGGGGGGACTGGAGGTGCGGGGGCAGACGGCTGTGGGTGGGAGCTGAGGGGCGGGGACGCTCACCGGCGCTTGCGGGGTGGGCGCGGCGCGGTTCAGGCAGGGCGTCTTCGCATCAGGTACCCCGCGCCCGCTCCCGCGCCGAACAGGGCTGCCACCGACACCGCCGTCGCCAGCCAGGTTCCGCCCAGCCACTGGGCGCCGAGCCAGCCGAGGGCGACGCTGTAGACCGCCCAGGTCAGGCCCGCCAGGGCGGACCAGGGGAGGAAGTCGCGGACGCTGCGGTGGGTGGCGCCGGCGCCGAGGGAGACGATCGAGCGGCCGGCCGGGGCGAAGCGGGCCAGCACCACCAGTGCGCCGCCGCCTCGGGACAGGGCGTCGCCGAGACGTTCCTGCGCGCGGCTCAGCCGCCGGGAGCGGGCGATCGCGCGGTCCAGGCGGGCGCCGCCGCGCCGGGCCAGCCGGTAGGCGACCAGGTCGCCGAGGACCGACGCGGTGGTCGCGCAGAGGGTCAGCGCCAGGAAGTCCGGCAGGACGTGCGGCGGGACCTGTCCGGCCGACGCGCCGGAGCCGGCCGCCGCTGCCGTGGCCGCGGTGATGACCAGCACGCCGCTCGGCAGGACCGGCAGGAACACATCAAGGAGGACGGAGAGGGCCACCATGGCGTATATCCATGGCCCGGCCTCCAGCGACCCCATGCTTTCCCACACGACGGTTCCCCCGCGATTGTCCTGATGCGCCCCCCGACGACAGCCATACAGCGTACGCGGGGGGTGTGACAGGAGTGTCACGGGGGCTTCGTATGTTCGGCAAAGGGTTATCGGCGGTGGGTCAGGCATGTGTCATACGGTGTCGCGCGGTGTCATGTGTCGTCCTGTGCTGTCATACGGTGACCGGTGTGTGCCGTTCGGCCGCCGTCGGGCGTTCCGGGACCGCCTCCGATCGTGATTGCGGCTCCGCCGCGGCCGTTCGCAGTACCGCCCGCGCGATCGCGTCGGCGTCGGACAGGGTCACCGAGTCCACGCCCGGCCGGGCCCCCGCCGCGGTCACCCAGTGCACCCCCTCCGTGGGCACCCCGAAGGCGAACCGCCGTGCGTGCGGGCGGCCGTGACGGCCGACGACGCGGTACGGGCGGGGTGTCACGTCGACGCCGCCGGTCTCGTGGCCGTCCGCCACGTGCGGGCGGCACGCGCCCTCGCGGAGCAGCCCGGCCAGCAGCGCGTCGGCGGTGCGGCGCAGATCCGGCTCGGGGAGGCGGGCCTCGACGAGGGTGGTCACCCGGACCGCCGAGCCGGGTACGGCGGGGGAGCGGGCCACCCAGGCGCCGTCCCCGGGGCCCACCTCCAGCCCCGGGCCCAGCACGTCCACCACGCCCGCCGCCAACAGCGCGGCGAGCTCCTCGATACGGCGGCGGGGCGGGCCGATGGAGAGGAAGGCGTTGAGCGGGGTGTACCAGCCGTCCAGGTGGGCCCGCCGGGAGGCACCGGCCAGGCCGCCGTGGTCGACGATCAGCCGTATCTCGTTGCGCAGGTCGCGCAGCACGTCCAGGGCGGCCTTGAGCGGGCCCCGCACATTGCCGAGAGCGGCCTGTGCCGCGTCCTCGCGCAGATACCCCAGGAGCCAGGTCCGCCACTGCTCGGGACCGGTGAACTCCCGGTCCCCGTACGGGTGCTGGAGGCGCTCCCAGGACCAGCGGTCCGGCTCCGGCACGCCGTGGGCGTGGAGTACGGCCGTCTCCGCGTGCTCGCCGTCGGCCGCGAGGAAGCGCCCGGGGAACTCCGGGTCGCCGGTCAGGGCCGCGTAGTAGACCGTCTCCACCTCCTTCGCGACCAGCGGCCAGATCTCCGTGAGGAAGTCGGGCGCCGCGCCGGAGTCCGCGCGCTTGCGGAAGCCCGCGATCACCTCGGGGGTGAGCAGGAGCGGGGTGTGGCGGCCGTACGGGCCCTTGGCGTTGTCGCCGCGTGCCTGGTACGGGACGCCGCGCCGGGAGCCCGCGTACAGGCGGGGCTCGCGGCCGGAGGGGGTGTAGCGCAGGGTGCCGTCGGGGGTGCGGGTGAAACGGCCGCCCCGGCCGGTGGTCAGCAGGGCCAGGTGGTCGAAGAAGTTGAGGCCCAGGCCCCGCAGCAGTACCGGTTCGCCGGGCGCGAGCGGGGCGAGGTCGACGTCGGCGGGGTTGGCGGGCGGGATGTGCCGCAGGCCGTGCCGGGCGGCGTGGGCGGAGAGCCGGCGTTGCCCGGCGGACGCCGTCGCCGGGAGGTGGCCCTGGGCCAGCACCACCGCCGCCAGGCCGGCCAGCGTGCGGCCGTCGTCGAGGGTGAGCGTCTGGTGGCCGTCGGGGGCGTCGTCGAGCCGTACGGCGCGGGCGCGGTGCGTCTCGACGCGGACCGCCGCCGGTGCCCGGGAGACCGTCCGCGCGAACACCCACTCCAGGTAGCGGCCGTAGTGGGCGCGGGTCGGGTAGTCGTCGGGGCCCAGTGCACCGGCCGCCCACGCGTGCAGGCTGGGGCCGGGCAGGACGGGGCCCGCGCAGTCCACGCTGTCGTCGGTGAACAGGGTGACCTGGCTCGCCACGGTGTTCATCAGCAGCTGCGCCGACTGCGTCGTACGCCAGACCCGGCCGGGACCCGGTGGCGCCGGGTCGATCACATGGACCGTGAGCCGCCGTCCCGGGGGCAGCAGTTCGGGGGCGGAGGCGCAGAGGCGTTCCAGGACGCTGGTGCCGCGGGGGCCGGCGCCGACCAGGGCGACGGAGACCGGCCGGGACTCGCGGACCGACTCGTGGTCCGACCCGTGAACCGGCTCCTGGGCGGACTCGTGGGGGGAGGAGGACAAGGACGTGACTCCCGGGCGGGTGGGGGCGCAGGGCAGGAACACCGCCCGCACGGGATCAGGAAGCGGACGGTCCGCCTCATCATGCCGTCGCGGTTAACAGTTGCCAACGCGGGCCCCACGCACCCCAGTTGTCCCTCAATTCCCCCTCATGAGGTGGTGAGGACGGACTCCTCCACGGTCTCCAGGGTCCCGTTCCGCCGGGCCCGCTCCAGCCGCAGCCGGGCCGAACGGCCGTGCAGCGTCAGCGTCATGAGCTGGTTGCCGAACCATGGTCCGCCCCTCCTCCGCCAGGTCACCGGCGGCCGCGCACAGCGCCCGTGCCGGGCGAACCGCCGTCCGAGGAACCGGGCGAAGGCGCTCCAGCCGAACCGGAAGCCGGCCCGGATCGTCGGCGGCACGGAGTTGTGGACGGGGGAGCAGGTGAGTTGCAGCACAGGGGAGTCGGGGGCGGCCCCGGCGGGCCACGCGGGCTCGGCGACGTACGCGTGATGGACGTCTCCGGAGAGCACGCAGATGGAGGCGGGCGCCCCGGGCCCGGAGCCGGTCCGGGCGAGCAGGGCGGCCAGCTCGGCGAAGGACGCCGGGAAGGCCGCCCAGTGCTCCAGGTCGGCCGCGCGGCGCAACCGTTCCCCGAACCTCGCCCAGCGGGGCCCGCGTTCGCCCCGGCACAGTGCCGCGTCCCAGGTCTCGACGTCGTGTATGAGGTGCGGCAGCAACCAGGGCAGCGAGGTGCCGACCAGGAGGTGGTCGTACGACTCCCGGCCGTCCAGGGCCTGTTCGCGCAGCCACTCGGCCTCGCCGGGGTCGAGCATGGCCCGGCTCTGCTCGTCCAGCACCCGCGCCGCCCGGGTGTCCACCATCAGCAGCCGCACCCGCCCGAGGTCACGCCGGTAACTCCACCGCACCGAGGCCGGATCGGCGTCGGCCTCGGCGGCGAAGGCACGCAACTCCTCCGTGCCGTCCGGTGAGTCGCACACGGCGGCGTACAGGGGATCGGCGGCCAGCTCGGCCGGGGAGAGGTTGCCCAGGTGCTGGTGGACCCAGTACGACATCAGCCCGCTGAGCAGCCGCTCCTGCCACCAGGGGGTGGCACGCAGGTCGGCCAGCCAGGCGGCGGAGGTGTTCCAGTCGTCGATGACGTCGTGGTCGTCGAAGATCATGCAACTGGGCACGGTGGAGAGCAGCCAGCGCACCTCCGGGTCCAGCCAGGACTCGTAGTAGAGGCGGGTGTACTCCTCGTAGTCCGCGACCTCGGCGCCGGGCGGGTCGGCGAGGCCGCGGCGGGCGGCCAGCCAGCGCCGGGTGGCCGCGGAGGTCTCGTCGGCGTACACCTGGTCGCCCAACAGCAGCAGCACGTCCGGCCGTCGGCCGCCGGCGGCGATGCGCGCGGCGAGGCTGTCCAGGGCGTCCGGGCCGACCGGGTCGTGGCCGTCGGCGGGCGGCGCGGCCCAGCGGCAGGAGCCGAAGACGACGTCCAGGCTGTCGTCCTCGGTCCGGGTACGGATCACCGAGGGCGGGAAACGGGAGTCGGGCAGCGGCCACACGTGCGTGCCGTCCAGGAGGACGTCGTACGACGGTGACGTCCCCGGAGTCAGACCGGTGACCGGGACCAGGGCGTAGTGGTGGCCGGCCACCTGGAAGGTGCGCGCGGTGCCGCCCGCGCCGTCCGGGCAGCGGACCTCGGCGGTACACGGACGGCTCGCCTCGACCCAGACGGTCGCCGACGAGCCGTCGGTGTACCTCAGCAGCGGTCCCAGGCGCAGTCCGGCCACGATCGCCCCGCTCTCTTCCTCGGTCGGTTCGCCTCCGTCGCCCCGTACGGTACGGAACGACGGAGGTCGGCGGGGAGGTTCCGACGCCGGAAAGAGAGCCGGAGAGAGCCGGAAAGAGAGCCGGAGAGAGCCGCGAGGAGGGCGGCGCGTGGCCGGAACGCGGGGGAAGCGGGACCCTGCGACGGCCGGCCGGTTCAGCAGGCGGACAGGTAGCTGGTGAGCGCGCTCTTCTCGGCGGAGTCCACGGAGAGGCCGTAGTAGTACTTCACCTGGACCCAGGCGCGGACGTAGGTGCAGCGGTAGGAGGTGAGGGACGGCATCCACGTGGCCGGGTCCTGGTCGCCCTTGGACTGGTTCACGTTGTCCGTGACGGCGAGGAGCTGCGGGCGGGTGACGTCGTTGGCGAAGGCCTCGCGCTGGGCGGTGGTCCAGTTGCGGGCACCGGAGTCCCAGGCCTCGGCCAGCGGCACGAGGTGGTCGATGTCGACGTCGGAGGCGGCGGTCCAGGTGGCGCCGTCGTAGGGGGAGTACCAGCTGCCGCTGGTGGCGGTGCAGGCGGAGTTGGTGACGACGTTCGTACCGTCGCGCTTGAGGATCCACTCACGGGTGTTGCAGGTGCCGCTGATGGTGTCCCAGGTCGGGAACAGGTCGCGGTCGTAGCCGGTCCTGACCTCGGTCGCCACGGTGAGCGAGGCGAGGTAGGTGCGGGCGGTGGACGCGCTGACCGGGGTGGGGAGGGCGGCGGAGGCGCTCGGGGAGTTGAACAGTGCGGCGGAGGCTATGAGTCCGGTGAAGGCCGCGAGTATGCTGAGTCGTCGACGCGCGTAGAGTTTCGGCATGCGAACTCCCTTGTGGGGTGGGGGTGTTGGAGCGCGAGCGAGGGAATGCTCGCGCTGCCGTGTTGCCGATGGGTGAGCGTTCGGTAAGAAACTAGTGACGTGTTCATGACACGACAAGGTGTGCGACGTGACTCACAGGTGGGGGCGCCGGCCTTGGGATCGGTGGCGTGGTCACGTACTCTTGACGGCGTTGAAGGGGAGTAGCTCTTCGCCGGACCGTCGACATACTGCTCAGCTCGTCTGAGCCGGCGCCCGGAGGCGGACCTCGGCCATCTCGGTCAGGGGCGCCAGCGAGACCTTCGGCAAGCAGTGCACGCCTGTGTCGTACGGCACGGGTGATCGTGTGCTGCCGTGCCGAGGTGTTCGTCTGCGAAGTGCGGTGCTCTCGGTGGGGTGGCCCCGACCGATTGAGGACCCTTGATCAGCATCACCGTGACGGCGCTCGTCTTCGGCGTCATCTTCCTCGCCGAACTGCCCGACAAGACCGCGCTGGCCGGCCTCGTCCTGGGCACGCGCTACCGGGCGTCGTACGTCTTCGCCGGTGTCGCCGCGGCCTTCCTGCTGCACGTCGTGCTCGCCGTCGCGGCCGGCAGCGTCCTGACCCTGCTCCCGCAGCAGATCGTGCACGCGCTGACCGGTGTGCTCTTCCTCGGCGGCGCGGCCGTGCTGCTGCTGAAGAAGGACGAGGAGGAAGAGGAGATCCGGGGGCCGGCCGACCAGTCCTTCTGGAAGGTCGCCGGCACCGGGTTCATGCTCATCCTGGTCGCCGAGTTCGGGGACCTCACGCAGATCATGACCGCGAACCTCGCGGCCCGCTACGACGACCCGATCTCCGTCGGCCTCGGCGCGGTGCTCGGCCTGTGGGCGGTGGCCGGACTCGGCATCGTCGGCGGCAAGGCGCTGATGAAGAAGGTGCCGCTGCGGCTGATCACGCAGATCGCGGCGGTGCTGATGCTGGCGCTGGGCGTGTGGAGCCTGGGGGAGGCGATCGCGGGCTGAGCCGCCCGCGTCCGGGCCGCGTCCCGGCCGCGCCCCGGTCGAGCCCTGGCCGAGCCCTGGCCGGGCGGGGCTCCCCGCGACTGTGCCCCGGCCGGGCGGGGCTCCCCGCGGCGCGCCCGGCCTGCCGCGTGCGCCCGGGCTGTCGGCGCGCTGCGGCCCGTGCCGGCGTTTCCGGCGCGGTTCCCGCGCGCTGCGATCCGTTCCGGCGTTTCCGGCGTGCCGCGACCCGTTCCGGTGTGCTGTGGCCCGGTCCGGCGGCTGCGATCCGTTCCGGCGCTTCCGCCGTGCCGCGACCCGTTCCGGCGTGCTGTGACCCGTTCCGGCGTGCTGTGGCCCGGTCCGGTGTGATCGGCCGAGCTGAAGACTCGGTGAACGGTCGGCGAAGGCGGTGGCGGGATCGGCGTTCTGTTTTGTACCGTGGAGGAACAAAGTGGCTCCCGCCCGTTTTCCCTGACCGGCGGGCGGGGCCGCCTTGTTCTTCCCGGCCTGCTTTCGGCCTGTGCACTAGGAGCTGCCCGATGACGGCCACCGTCCTCACCGCCCGCGCCCTCCTGCTCGACATGGACGGCACCCTCGTCAACTCCGACGCCGTCGTGGAGCGCATCTGGCGGCGCTGGTCCGAGCGGCACGGGCTGGACGGCGACGAGGTCATGAAGGTCGTCCACGGGCGCCAGGGGCATGCGTCCATGGCGGTGCTGCTGCCGGACCGGCCGGTGAAGCAGAACCTCGCGGACAACGCGCGGATGCTGGCGGAGGAGACCGCCGACATGGACGGCGTGGTGGAGATCCCGGGCGCCGCGGCCTTCCTCGCGTCCCTGGCGGGGCTGCCGCACGCGCTCGTGACCTCGGCGGACGTGGCACTGTCGACGGCACGGATGGCCGCGGCCGGGCTGCCGATGCCGGCGGTGCGGGTGACCGCGGAGTCGGTGGGCGCCAGCAAGCCGGACCCCGAGGGCTTTCTGAAGGGGGCGGCGGAGCTGGGGGTCGCTCCGGCGGACTGTGTGGTGTTCGAGGACTCGGGCGCGGGGATCGTGGCGGGGCGGGCGGCCGGGATGCGGGTCGTGGGCGTCGGGGCGCGGGCCGGGGTGCACGGGCCGGACGTGGTGGTGCGGGACCTCACCGGGGTGCGGGTGGAAGCGGTGGCGGACGGCTCGCTCCGGGTGCACGTCGGCGTGGCCTGAGGCCGGGGCGGGGACGCTTACCGGCGCTTGCCGGGTGCCTCCCCCAGCCTTCGGCCGGGGGACCCCCAGCGCCCACCCGTGCCACCCGTGCCGCCCTGCGGCACGCCTGCCCGCGGCTAGGTGACTACAGGCGCCCCGCAAGGGGCGCGGGGAACTGCGCGACCAGCCTCCACCCACCTGCACTGTTCGAACGATCCGCACCCCCCATGCGTACCGTCGGTGGACAGACGGTGGCTGTCCGGAACAGGCGCAGGAACCATGCCCTCCGCTATACCGTCTGCAGTCGGTGATCCACACACAGGCGGAGGGCATCGGTTCATGATCGGCCAGCGGAGACCTCGCCGACGCACACGTTTGCTCGCGGTCCTCCTCATCCTCGCCGGCATCCAGCTCGGCTGGCTCGCCGCCCCCGCCTTCGCCTGCGCCTGCGGTGCGCTCGTCCCCGACGCCGCCCAGCAGGTCACCGTCGGCCGCGAGGAATCCGTACTGCGCTGGGACGGCACCCGCGAACAGATCGTGATGCGTCTGACGGTGGACGGCGACGCCGACGCCGCCGGCTGGATCATGCCCGTCCCGCACCGCGCCACCGTCGCCCTCGCCGACCCGGCCCTCTTCGACCAGCTGCACACCCTCACCGCCCCGGTGCACCGCACCCGCTCCCACTTCTGGCCCGAGGACGGCGACTGGCCCCTCACCACCGGCGACGACACCTCCACCGGCCCGCCCGGCGCCGGTGCCACCGCCCCCGGCGTCGGCGTCGTCGACCGCCAGCGGCTCGGTCCGTTCGACGTGGCCCAGCTGACCGCCACCGACCCCAGCGCCCTCGGCGGCTGGCTGCGCAGCAACGGCTTCCCCTTCCCGGCCCGCCTGAACACGGCGCTCCGGTCCTACGTCGCGGACCACTGGGAGTACGTCGCGGTCAGACTCGCCCCCGAGACCGCGGACACCGCACTGCGCGGCGCCCTCGACCCGCTCCACCTCGCCTTCGCCAGCGAACGCCCCGTCTACCCGATGCGGCTGTCCCGGCTGGCGGCCACCCCGCAGTCGCTGGGCCTGTACGTCCTCGCCGCGCACCGCATGGAGCCGCGCTCGGCGATCGGCGGCGATCCCCCGCGGGTCGTCTACGCCGGCCGTCTGAGCCGCCCCACCGGCGAGCTGGCCGAGCTGGCCGCCGGCGCCCCGTACCTGACGGCGATCGGCCAGGAGTTCCCGTACCCGTCCCGGATCTCCGCCGACCACGTGCTGCGGCAGGCGTCCTCGGACACCCCGTTCCAGCAGGTGATCTACGAGGACCGGCTGCGCGAGGTGGCCGGGATGCCGGCGTGGCTGCTGACGGTCGGCGGCACGCTGCTGCTGGTCGTCGCGGTCACGTCCCTGGCGGTCGTACGGCGCTCCCGCCGCCCGTCCCCGCCGCCCCCGCCGCCCCCGCCGGTTGAGCCGCCGCCCCCGCCGTCGTACCCGCCGACGCCCCCTGCGCCGATCGGCTGAGTTCCGTCCGGCACCGGGGCGGTGGATCACCGGCGCGCCCGCCGCCTCAGTAGTGCTATCCAGGTAGCTGTCACCGGACAGCCATCTGCATAGGCGAAAGGCAGCGGACGCATGAGCGGCTCTCAGCTCTGGGACGACGTCGACTTCTACTTCACCAGCCACCTGTCACCGGACGACGAGGCGCTCCAGGCGGCCCTGCGGGAAAGCGAGGCGAACGAGCTCCCGCACGTCAACGTCACCGCCAACCAGGGCAAACTGCTCCAGCTCCTCGCACAGATCCAGGACGCCCGGAACATCCTGGAGATCGGCACCCTCGGCGGCTACAGCACCATCTGGCTGGCCCGCGCCCTGCCCGCCGACGGCAGGCTGATCTCGCTGGAGTACAGCCCCCGGCACGCCGAGATCGCGGTCCGCAACATCGCCCGGGCGGGCCTGGAGAAGATCGTCGAGGTGCGGGTCGGCCCCGCCCTGGAGTCGCTGCCCAATCTCGCCGACGAGAACCCGGCCCCCTTCGACCTGGTCTTCATCGACGCCGACAAGGCCAACAACCCGCACTACGTGGAGTGGGCGCTGCGGCTCACCCGCACCGGCAGCCTGATCATCGTCGACAACGTGGTGCGCGGCGGCCGGGTCGTCGACGCGGAGAGCGCCGAACCTGACGTGGTCGGCACTCGCGCCGCGATCGAGCTGATCGCCGCCCACCCGAGGCTGACCGGCACGGCGATCCAGACGGTCGGCAGCAAGGGCTACGACGGCTTCGCACTGGCGCGGGTCCTCGACTGACCCGGCCGGGTCACCGCGAGGGCGTGGCTCAACCCTCGTGGTAGAAGCCCACGTTGACGCTGCGCGGGGCGGTGCGGTCCCGGACGACGATCTCGCCGGAGCCGCCCCGGGGCAGCGCGACGGTCCCGCCGTACGTGATGGCCTGGGCGTACTCCCCGACCTTCAGCAGCACCTCGGAGGACGGTTCGGGCTGGGAGCCGCGCAGCCAGGTGACCTGCCAGCCGCCCTCGGGCCCGCACAGGAACTCCAGGTGCACCCGGGAGACGAACAGCCAGTCGTCGGGCGTGGCGAGCCGGCAGACGGAGGCGTCGCGGCCCACCCGCAGCACGGCGCCCGGGTCGCTCGGCGCGTCGGCCATGAGCATTCCGGCCGTCTCGCCCGCTTCTCCGGACACGGAGGCCATGGTGAGTTCGAGCACGTGCGTTCCCCCTGCGCGGTTTCCTGAATCCTTACTGGATCTCCGGCGCATGATAAAACGCCCGGCCGGGCCGCGTCCGGCACAATGGAGTCATGACCGAGCGAAAGCCACCCGGGGTACCGTTCGAGTCCTGGGTCGACAAGCAGATCGGGGACGCGCAGCGGCGCGGCGAGTTCGACCAACTCCCGGGCCTGGGCGAACCGTTGCCCGCCGGCCTGGACTCGTCGTACGACGAGATGTGGTGGATCAAAAGGAAGATGGCCCGTGAGGGCCTGGCGATGCTGCCGCCGACGCTCGCCCTGCGCAAGGAGGCCGAGGACGCGCTGGCGGCCGCCTACACGGCACCTTCGGAGCGGATCGTCCGCAGGATCATCGAGGACGTCAACGTCAGGATCCGCGACATGATGTTCAAGCCGCCGCCCGGCCCACCGCTGGGCAGGAAGCCGTACGACGTCGAGGAGGTCGTACGCGAGTGGCGGGAGCGCCGCGCGGCGGCCGCGGCGGAACCGAAACCGGAGCCGAAACAGGAACCGGATCCGGACGCCCACGGCTGACCCGGCCCCCCGCGGCCACGCATATCCGGTTGCGCGGGCGGGTCAAGTCCCCCTGGGATTATGGTCCATGGCCTCGACCT
This sequence comes from Streptomyces sp. NPDC058464, assembly GCF_042721035.1. Classification (NCBI taxonomy): domain Bacteria; kingdom Bacillati; phylum Actinomycetota; class Actinomycetes; order Kitasatosporales; family Streptomycetaceae; genus Streptomyces; species Streptomyces sp. NPDC058464. Next base: position 178,587 of record NZ_JBHXMA010000022.1, on the reverse strand, counting down.
CCTGGACGATCACCCCGGAACAGCCGGACTCCGCCGCCGCCCGCGCCCTGTGGCGGGCCTACTACACCGAGGTCAGCGACCGCTGGTACCTGCTCCACGAGGGCCGCCGCACCGACCCGGCCGAGCTGGAGCGGGAGATCGCCGCCCGCCTGGGCGCCGAACTGGCCCCGCCCACCGGACGGTTGCTGGTCGCGCGGTACGACGGTGAGCCGGCCGGCAGCGCGGGGGTACGGCTCCTGGACCCGGCCACCGCCGAACTCACCCGGGTCTTCGTGCACGAGGGGCTGCGCGGCCGGGGCGGCGCAGCGCTCCTCGTCACGGCGGCCGAGGACGCGGCCCGTGCCCTGGGGGCCGCGCGGATCCTGCTGGACACCCGCACCGACCTGGTGGAGGCCCGCGCCCTCTACGCGCGGCTCGGCTACACGGAGACCGGGCCGCACAACGACGACGTCTACGCCGGGCACTGGTTCCGCAAGGAACTCGTCAGCTGATCCGCCGTGCCGCCGGGCGCTGCGGCTGCTGCGGCTGCTCGCGTTCGGTGCCGCACAGCTCGTCGGTCAGCTCCCGGACCAGGCGGTCCAGGTCGGTCGGCCGGTCCGGGGTCCACCAGTCGCCGAGGAGTTCGGCCAGGGACTCCTCGCGGGCCCTGGCGAGCCGTTCGGCGACCTCCTGGCCCTGGCCGGTGAGGGTCAGGTCGAGGCCCAGGCGGTCGGCGAGATGCCGCTCCTCCAGCTGGCGGGCCCCCGCCAGGACGATGGTCATCGGGACCGGGCCGCGCTCGGCGAGCCTGCCCGGCTCCACCGAGCCGTACCGGCGGATCCGCAGCAGCAGCCAGCCGGACGCCGGCAACAGGTCCTGGTACCCGGCCCGTTCGTTTATCTTCCGGTAGACCTCCCGGCGCCCCTCCCGGGTGCCGAGCAGGGACAGCGCCCGGGAGCACTCGTCGTAGGACGACCGCTGGACCGGGTTGGGCGGGATGGTCTCGGACGCGTCCGGCGCGGTGACCGAGCCGCGCAGCCGGTCCTCCTTGAGGAACCAGGCGAGGACGAAGCCGAGGAGGGCGACCGGGGCGGCGTACAGGAACACGTCGGTGATCGACGACGCGTACGCGTGCAGGGCCGCCGGGCGCAGCGCGGGCGGCAGGGCGGCGATGCCCCGCGGGTCGGACTTGAGGGTGTCCGGAGTGGCGCCGGGCGGGAGCCGGACGCCCCGGAAGGCGTCGGTGAGCTTGTCGGCGAGCCGGCTCGCGAAGACGGAACCGAAGATGGCGACGCCGAAGGAGGCCCCGATCGAGCGGAAGAAGGTCGCGCCGGAGGTGGCGACGCCGAGGTCCTCGTACGACACGGAGTTCTGCACGATCAGCACCAGTACCTGCATGACCAGCCCGAGGCCCAGGCCGAAGACGAAGAAGCAGCCGCTCATCGCGGCGGTCGAGCTGTGCTCGTCGAGCCGGTGCAGGAGCAGCAGCCCGAGGGTGGTCACACCGGTGCCGGTGACCGGGAACACCTTCCAGCGCCCGGTACGGCTGACGATCTGCCCGGAGATCGTCGACGACAGCAGCAGACCGATCACCATCGGCAGCATGTGCACGCCCGACAGGGTCGGCGAGATGCCCTGCACGACCTGGAGGAAGGTCGGCAGATAGGTCATCGCGCCGAACATCGCGAACCCGACGATGAAGCTGATCACGGCGGCGAGGGTGAAGGTGCGGATGCCGAAGAGCTTGAGCGGGAGCACGGGTTCGGCGGCCCGCCGCTCGACGGCCACGAAGGCGACGGCGAGGACGACCCCGAGGACCGCGAGCCCGATGATCTGCGGCGAGCCCCACGCCCAGGTCGTCCCGCCCAGTGAGGCCACCAGCACCAGGCAGGTGGCGACGGCGGCGATCAGGAAGGTGCCGAGGTAGTCGATGACGTGGTGGGCGCTCCGGCGCGGGATGTGCAGCGCGGCGGCGATCACGGCGAGCGCGACGACACCGACGGGCAGGTTGACGTAGAACACCCAGCGCCAGCTCAGCTGCTCGGTGAGCAGTCCGCCGAGCAGCGGCCCGAGCACACTGGTCGTGCCGAACACGGCACCGAACAGCCCCTGGTAGCGCCCGCGGTCGCGCGGCGGCACGATGTCCCCGACGATCGCCATCGACAGCACCATGAGCCCGCCGCCGCCCAGCCCCTGCAGGGCGCGGAAGCCGATCAGCTCGCCCATGTCCTGCGCCATCCCGCACAGCGCCGACCCGACGAGGAAGATCACGATCGCGAGCTGGAAGAGCCGCTTGCGCCCGTACTGGTCACCGAGCTTGCCCCACAGCGGGGTGGCGGCGGTGGAGGCCAGCAGGTAGGCGGTGACCACCCACGACAGGTGCTCGAGCCCCCCGAGGTCGCTGACGATGGTCGGCAGGGCCGTCGACACGATCGTCTGGTCCAGCGCGGCCAGCAACAGCCCGAGCAGCAGCGCGCCGATCGGGACCAGCACATTGCCGGGTACCCGCTCCGCGTCCTTCGCCGGGGTGTGCGTCGTTTCCAGGGCCATGGAGACCTCCCGGGGCTTTCGGCCATCTTCCATCGTGGACGGTGTCACCCGGTATGGCCCGTCGAGTCCGCTTCGGGATCTGTGACACGGGAGGGAGACGGGAGGTTTCGGCGAACGTACGTGTGGACGCTCTGCATAATCTGTGGAGTTCGTGGGGGGAGGGAGGAACGCCGTGACGGATACGACCGGGGGCCATCAGTGCCCGGAGTGCGGGACGCCCAAGGGGCCGGACGGCTCGCCCTCCTGCGACTGCAACCGGCGCGCCTCCGACGCCCTGCGCGACGCGCGCACGGCCGAACAGGCGGCCGCGGAGGACTTCGACCCGCTGCGGATACGGCCGTACGTCGCGATCACGGGCGACTCGGACGCGGACGCGGACGCCGGTGCGGACGCCGACGGCGGGGAGACCGCGCCGCTGCCGCTGCCGCTGCCGCTGCCGCTGCCGGTGGCGGTGGGGCGGCCGGCCGTGCCGGTCGCGGCCGAGGCGACCGTGCCGTTGCGGGCGGTGCCCGCCGACGCCCTCGACGCGGCGCCGCAAGCGCCGCAAGCGCCGGAAGCTCCTCGTCGGCGTCACCGGTGGGCCCTGCTCCTGGCGGTCGCCGGGGCGGTGGCCGGGATCCTCGCCGTGGCGGGGTTCGCGAGCGGGATGTTCGCCCGCGCGACGCCGACGCGGGACAGGGCGGCACCGGCGGACGTACGGCAGAGCGTCCCGGACGTGACCCCGAGCACGGCGTCGCCCTCGGCCGCGGCGCCGGTGACGTCGCGGGGATCCGCGCCCTCCTCCTCGGCGCCTTCCGGGTCCGCGAGCCCGAGCGCGTCGCACTCCCCGTCCCCCGCGCCGTCGAGTGCCACCCCGTCCCGGACCGCCTCCCGCTCGGCCACACCGACCGAGTCGGCGTCGACGACGGGTACGGCGGCCTCCGCGCAGCCCACCTCGCCCCCGGTCCTCCGCCCCGGCGACACCGGGGCGGAGGTGACGGAACTCCAGCAGCGGCTGGCCCAGCTGAACCTCTACACCGGGAAGGCCGACGGCCACTACGACAGCAGGACCGAGGACGCGGTGCGGACGTACCAGGTGGCGCGGGGGATCCTGACCGACGAGCCGGGGGTGTACGGAACGGCCACCCGTGCGGCACTGGAGTCGGAGACGACGGAACCGTAGGGGGCGGGCCGACGGGGCGCTCAGCTCGTCGGCTGTCTGCGGGCCGGTGGGGGCTGGGCGCGCAGTTCCCCGCGCCCCCAGGGGCGCGGCCGCCCCTAAAGGGGCGCCTCGACCGACGGTGCTGAACCGGGCAGGGGCTGTCCCGCCGTCTCCGCCATGCGCCAGGCCGCGAAGCCGCCGATCACTGCCGCGGCCATCATGTAGTACGCGGGCATCATCAGGTTCCCCGTCGCTCCGATCAGGGCCGTCACCGCCAGCGGCGTCGTGCCGCCGAACAGGGAGACCGAGATGTTGAAGCCGATCGACAGGGAGCCGTAGCGGACCCGGGTCGGGAAGAGGGCCGGGAGGGCGGCCGGCATCGCGGCCGTGAAGCAGACCAGGAGGAGGCCCAGGGCGCCCATGCCGAGGCCGACCGCGAGCAGGCTGCCCTGGCGGATCAGGAGGAGGGCGGGGACGGAGAGGGCCAGGAAGCCCGCACAGCCCGCCGCGATCACCGGGCGGCGGCCGACGCGGTCGGTCAGGGCTCCGGCGAACGGCTGGACGACCATCATCAGCGCCATCACGCCGAGGACGACCAGCAGGCCGTGCGTCTCGTCGTACTTCAGCTCACTGGTGAGATAGCTGGGCATGTACGACAGCAGCATGTAGTCCGTGACGTTGAAGACCAGGACCAGGGCCATGCACAGGAGCAGGGCCCGCCACTGGCCGGTGATCATCTCGCGCAGGGGGACCTTCGGGCGGGACTGCTCGGACTTCTCGACCTCGGCCGCGAACGCCGGGGTCTCCTCCAGGCGCATCCGCAGGTAGAGGCCGATGATGCCCATCGGGCCCGCGATCAGGAACGGGATGCGCCAGCCCCAGGACGTCAGGTCGTCGGAGGAGAGCAGCGCGGTCATCAGGGTCACCAGGCCGGCGCCGCCGATGTAGCCGGCCAGCGTGCCGAACTCCAGCCAGCTGCCGAAGAAGCCGCGCCTCTTGTCCGGCGCGTACTCGGCGATGAACGTGGACGCGCCCGCGTACTCGCCGCCGGTGGAGAAGCCCTGCACCAGGCGGGCGGCCAGAAGGAGCAGCGGGGCGCCGACGCCGATCGTCGCGTAGGACGGGATCAGGCCGATCGCGAAGGTGCCCGCCGCCATCATGATCATGGTCACGGCGAGGACCTTCTGGCGGCCCACGCGGTCGCCGAGCGGGCCGAAGACCATGCCGCCGAGCGGGCGGACCAGGAAGGCCGCGGCGAAGGCGCCGAACGTGGACAGCAGCTGGGCGGTCGGGCTGCCGGACGGGAAGAAGACCTTGCCCAGGGTCACCGCGATGTAGCTGTAGACGCCGAAGTCGAACCACTCCATGGCGTTGCCGAGCGCGGCCGCCTTCACGGCGCGCCTCACCAGCGCGGGATCGGTGACGGTGGGGGCCGGACCGGGGGCGGTGGCTGTGCGGGGGGACGGGATGACGGCTGTGGCGGTCGCCAAAACGGGGCTCGCCTACCTTTCGTGGGGGACAGGGGGTGCGGCCCGTACGGCGGCGGACGGGCCGGAAAGTGACGATAGGAGTACTTGGGGGCGTTACGTCGCGTACGCGCTTACCTGCGCAGTGCAGCTAAACGCGGTGTGTGCAGGGACGTCTGCCCGCTCCCGTGGCCTTATGCGGGCCGCGCACTGTGATCCTTGTCGCGCTCCGTGGAGGCGACCCCACCCCTCGCACACTGTCGTCTTCCGGACAAAAGGCGGGCGGACGTCAGGTGACGAGGGGGTTGCCTGCGTCTCTGTCCAGAGGCGGTGGGAGCCTCTTAGGGTTCTCAGAACGATGCGCGGGACGGGGCGGGAGGCCGGCGAGGCGTGGCGAACGTGGAGCACGGAGGACGGCAGGGGGAGGCTTTCGGCGGGGCGGAGGCCGGAGCGCGGTTCAGAATGGCCCGGCTCGGCCTGTGGGCGGTGGCCGCGATCCTCGCCGTACGGCAGGTGGCCGCCGTCCTGAGCACCCCGAGCGGGGAACGGCTGACGGACCTGGAGACCTGGGTCGGCCCGGACGGCGTGCTGCACGTCAAGGGCTCCCTGTACGACTCGACGCAGTTCACCGGCACCCCCTTCGGCGGGCTGGCCCTCAAGCCGCTCACCAGAGCCGCCGAGCAGGCCCTCGGCTGGGGCTGGACCTTCGGCACGCTGCTGCTGGTGGTCGCCCTCGGCCTGGTCGCCGCCCGGGCGCTGCCCCAGCCGGCGAGCCGCCGCACCTCGCTGCTGGCCGCGCCGGTCGCGATCAGCCTGCTGATGCTCTCGCTGCCGGTCCGCAACACCCTCTGGCTCGGCCAGACCAGCATCATCCCGGTCCTGCTCGTCCTGCTCGGCTGCTTCGCCGCCCGCGGGCAGCGCGACAGCGGGGTGTGCATCGGCCTGGCCGCCGCCCTCCAGCCGGCCCTGCTGCTGTTCGCCCCGCTGCTGTGGTTCACCGGCCGCCGCCGGGCCGCCCTCGCCACCGGCGCGACCTTCGCCGCCTGCACGGTGCTGGCCTGGGCGGCGATGCCGCACGACTCGTACACCTACTGGGTCCACCACATGGCCGGCGTCGGCCTCGGCGGCGAGGCCGACGCGCTCGCCAACCAGTCGCTGCACGGCGCCCTGCTGCGGTTCGGGCTGAGCGGCCCGCTGGAGATCGTCCTGTTCCTGGCGCTCGCCGCGGCCGTGGCCGTCCTCGCGCTGCGCCGGGCGGTGCGCTACGCCCGCGACGGGCAGCTGCTGCTCGCGGTCGCGATCACCGGCTGCGCGGTGGTGGCGGTGTCGCCCGCAGCCTGGCAGCACCAGCTGCTGTGGGTGCTGCTCGCGGTGGTCGGCAGGGCCGGGCGGCGCGCCGCGGACCGGCCGGTGTGGCCGGTGGTGGTCGTCCTCGTGATGACGCTGCCCGCCAAGGCGATGCTGCCGAACCAGTCGCTCTTCGTGCCCGTGCGCGACAACACGATCCTGCTCGCCGCCCTGGCCGCGGCCACGGTCGTCCCCTTCCTGTCCCGTACCGCCCCGGAGTTCCTGCGCCCGATCCCGACGGACTACGCGGAGCCGGTCCCGGCCCGCTTCCGGCAGGTCCCGCTGGCCGCGTCCCTGCGCCGGGTGCTGACCCGCCCCAACCTCTTCCTCGAACTGGTCGCGATGCGGCTGGTCTACTTCGCCTACCAGCAGATCCGGCTCGCCGCCGCCGGGGACGGGAACGGCACGTCCGGGCGGGCCCGCGCCGAGCGCCACGGGCACCAGATCCACGACATCGAGCGGTTCCTGCACATCGACATCGAGCACTGGGCCAACCACACCGTGTACGGCATCGGCTGGCTGCGGAGCTCCCTCGACTTCTACTACGAGTCCTTCCACTTCGTCGTCCCGCTGACCGTCCTCGCCGTCCTCTACGTCCGCCGCCCGGTCGACTACCGCTGGGCCCGCACCGCCCTCGGCTTCGCCACCGCGTTCGCCCTGATCGGCTTCTGGCTCTACCCGCTGGCCCCGCCCCGCCTGATGCCGGGCCTCGGCATCATCGACACCGTGCACGGCCCGCAGGACTTCGCCAAGCCGGACTACGGCACGCTCACCCAGCTGACCAACCAGTACGCGGCGATGCCCTCGCTGCACTTCGGCTGGTCGCTGTGGTGCGGGATCGTCATCGCCGTCGTCGCCCCGAAGTGGTGGCTCAAGGCCTTCGGCCTGATCCACCCCCTCCTCACGGTCTCGGCGATCATCGGCACCGGCAACCACTGGGTCCTGGACGCGGTGGGCGGTGCGGCGGTGGTCGGCGCGGGCTTCGGCGTCGGGTATCTGCTGCAGGGGCCGCGGGCCCTGCGGGGGGCGGGGGCCGACAGGGGGGACCGGGAGCCCCGGGAGCCGGTGACGATTCCGGCTCCCGGGTGACGCCTTGGGGTGATGCGTTGTCGTTCGGCTGCGGCGCCGTTGGGGCTGGTCGCGCAGTTCCTCCCCCAGCCTTCGGCCGGGGGTACCCCCAGCGCCCCTTTGGGGCGCTCATCTGCGGGCCGCTGATCTGCCTGCGGGGGCGCTGAACTTCGGGGCACTGAGTTTCGGGCGCTTCTCAGAGTCGCTGGATGATCGTTCCGGTTGCCAGGGCGCCGCCCGCGCACATCGTGATGAGGGCGAACTCCTTGTCGGTGCGTTCCAGTTCGTGCAGGGCGGTGGTGATCAGGCGGGCGCCGGTGGCCCCCACCGGGTGGCCGAGGGCGATCGCGCCGCCGTTGACGTTGACCTTGTCCAGGTTCTGCTCGAAGACCCGGGCCCAGCTGAGCACCACGGACGCGAACGCCTCGTTGATCTCGACGAGGTCGATGTCCTTGAGGGTCATGCCGGCCTTGCCGAGGACGGCGCGGGTCGCGTCGATCGGGCCGTCGAGGTGGAAGTGCGGGTCGGCGCCGACCAGGGCCTGGGCGACGATCCGGGCCCGGGGGCGGAGCTTGAGGGCGCGGGCCATGCGCTTGGACGCCCACATGATGGCGGCGGCGCCGTCGGAGATCTGGGAGGAGTTGCCGGCCGTGTGGACCGCCGTCGGCATCACCGGCTTCAGGCCCGCCAGCGCCTCCGCCGACGTGTCGCGCAGCCCCTCGTCCCGGTCGACCAGGCGCCACATGCCCTGCCCCGCGTGCTGTTCCTCCTCCGTCGTCGGCACCTGGACGGCGAAGGTCTCCCGCTTGAAGCGTTCCTCGGCCCAGGCGTGCGCCGCCCGCTCCTGCGAGAGCAGCCCGAGCGCGTCGACGTCCTCCCTGGTCAGGCCGCGGTTGCGGGCGATGCGCTCGGCGGCCTCGAACTGGTTGGGCAGGTCGACGTTCCACTCGTCGGGGAACGGCTTGCCCGGACCGTGCTTGGAGCCCGAGCCCAGCGGCACCCGGGACATCGCCTCGACCCCGCAGCTGATCCCGACGTCGACGACCCCGGCGGCGATCATGTTGGCGGTCATGTGCGAGGCCTGCTGCGAGGAGCCGCACTGGCAGTCGACGGTGGTGGCCGCGGTCTCGTACGGCAGTCCCATGGTCAGCCAGGCCGTGCGCGCGGGGTTCATGGACTGCTCGCCGGCGTGGGTCACCGTGCCGCCGACGATCTGCTCGACCGCGTCGGCGGGGATGCCGGTGCGGCCGAGGAGTTCACGGTAGGTCTCGCCCAGGAGGTAGGCGGGATGCAGGTTGGCGAGCGCGCCGCCGCGCTTGCCGATGGGGGTGCGTACGGCTTCGACGATCACGGGTTCCGCGGCCATGGGGGCTCGGTCCTCTCCTCGGTCACCCGCGCGGCGCAGGGGCGTCCCGGCCCGGCCCGCCACGCAGAACTAGAACGCGTACTAGTTCTGCGTGCAGTCTGCTGACAGTCCGTCCACAACCGCAAGGGGGGTGCATGCAATTGGGGGGACCGCACCCCTTGCGACTTGTAGAACCCGTTATTACCTTCACGGCAACCGGTCCTTTCTGATGGACCGTCAGAACGCGTCGTCAGCACGCGTCGGAACCATATGTCCAGGCTCGTACACGGTGGGAGTGAGTCGCTCATGCCCTGTCCCGCGCTGCCCGACGGGTTCGACCTCACCGACCCCGACCTGCTCCATCACCGGGTGCCGCTCCCGGAGTTCGCCGAACTGCGCCAGGCGGAACCGGTCCGCTGGATCGAACAGCCGCACGGCCTCGCCGGCTTCCAGGACGACGGCTACTGGGCCGTCACCCGGCACGCGGACGTCAAGTACGTCTCCACGCACCCCGAGATCTTCTCGTCCTGGCTCAACACGGCGATCATCCGCTTCACCGAGCACATGCAGCGGGACGCGATCGACGCCCAGCGGCTGATCCTGCTGAACATGGACCCGCCCGAGCACACCCGGGTCCGCCAGATCATCCAGCGCGGCTTCACCCCGCGCTCCATCCGCGCCCTGGAGGAGCGGCTGCGCGCCCGCGCCGGCTCGATCGTCGACGCGGCCCGCGCCCACTCGGGCCCCTTCGACTTCGTCACCGAGGTCGCCTGCGAGCTCCCCCTCCAGGCGATCGCGGAACTGATCGGCATCCCGCAGGACGACCGGGCCAAGATCTTCGACTGGTCCAACAAGATGATCTCGTACGACGACCCGGAGTACGCGATCACCGAGGAGGTGGGCGCCGAGTCCGCCACCGAGCTGATCGCCTACGCGATGAACATGGCGGCCGACCGCAAGCAGTGCCCGGCCAAGGACATCGTCTCCACGCTGGTCGCCGCCGAGGACGAGGGCAATCTCAACTCCGACGAGTTCGGGTTCTTCGTGCTGATGCTCGCGGTGGCCGGCAACGAGACCACCCGCAACGCCATCACCCACGGCATGCACGCGTTCCTGACCCACCCCGACGCCTGGGATCTCTACAAGCGCGAGCGGCCCGCGACCACCGCCGAGGAGATCGTCCGCTGGGCCACCCCGGTCAACTCCTTCCAGCGCACCGCCACCCAGGACACCGAACTGGGCGGCAGGCTGATCCGCAAGGGCGACCGGGTCGGCGTCTTCTACGCCTCCGCCAACCACGACCCCGAGGTCTTCACCGACCCCGACACCTTCGACATCACCCGCGACCCCAACCCCCACCTCGGCTTCGGCGGCGGTGGCCCCCACTACTGCCTCGGCAAGTCCCTCGCCGTCCTGGAGATCGACCTGATCTTCAACGCGATCGCCGACGCGATGCCGGGCCTCCGGCTGGTCGGCGACCCGGACCGGCTGCGCTCGGCGTGGATCAACGGCGTGAAACACCTCCGGGTCACGACGTAGGGGTCACCACGTCGTAACCCCCTCCGGACGCGGGCCGACGGCTCCCGGCGCCGCCGGCCCGTCCCGAGGGAGGCAGGAGCACCCCCTCCCTACGCCCCCGTTCCTGCCTCCCCCGAGACGCGAGGTCACTCCCTGCCCGACGCGACCACCGCCAGCACCCCGGACACGGCGGCCGCGACGAGCAGGGGCACCCCCGGGCTGTGGTCGCTGATCAGCCACGCCCCCAGCGCCGCGCCGGCGAACAGCGCGACGACCGCTGCCGCCCGGCGCGGGGAGCGGTGGCTGGTGCCGTCGCCGAGGCGGGACTCGGAGAGGAGTCCGGTCAGGGTGGTGGTGAGGACCGTGGTCGCCGTGAGGTCGGGCACGCCCAGCTTGCGGACGTTCGCGTTGCGCAGCCCCATCGCGAAGGCGGTCAGCGCGATCAGGACGTAGCTGGTGGCCGGCGTGCCGGAGCCGGCGAAGGCCAGCACGGCCGACCCGGCCACCAGGGTCGCCTCCGCCGCCAGCGTCACCCGCATCCACCGGCGCCGGGAGCCGGCGGCGAGCCGGGCCGCGACCCGGCCGCCCGTCGCCGCGCCCAGCATGAAGGCGGCCAGCGAGGTCGCCGAGTGGGGGACGGAGAAGCCGGGCGTCCCGGCGGCCGCGAAGCCGAGGATCACCACGTTGCCGGTCATGTTGGCGGTGAAGACATGGCCCAGGCCGAGATAGCCGACGGCGTCGATCAGGCCGCTCACCAGCATCAGCGCCAGCAGCACGGCCACCAGCCGCACACCGCGGGTCTCGGGGTCGCGGGGCGGGGTGGCCGTCGTCATCGTTCCTCCGGCGGTCCGGCGGGTGGTCTGGCTCCGGGCCCAGTGCACCACGGCGGGCCGCACGTCGGCACCGCGGCCGGGCGGACGTCGGCACCGCGGCCGGGCGGACGTCGGCAGCGTGGCCGGGCGGACGTCGGCAGCGTGGCCGGGCGGACGTCGGCACCGCGGCCGGGCGGACGTCGGCACCACGACGGGCCGCATCTCGGAAGCACGGCCGGGCGCACGTCGGTACCACGGCGGGCCGCACGTCGGCACCACGGCGGGCCGTACCTCGGCACCGCGGCCGGACATGCCGCGGCAGCACGCCCGCATCTACGTCGGCACCCTGTCCGGACATGCGTCGGCACCCTCGCCCAGGAGGAGGGGCGAGGGTGCCGGAGTTCAGGGGCGCGCGGTGCCGGGGATCAGCGGCGGCTGCGCGGCTCGGCCGCGATCGACCACGGGCGCGCGCGGGTCGGCGGCTCAGTACCAGCCGTTGGCCTGCCAGAAGCTCCAGGCGGCGGTCGGGCTGCCGTAGCGGGAGTTCATGTAGTCCAGGCCCCACTTGATCTGGGTGGCCGGGTTGGTCTTCCAGTCGGAGCCGGCGGACGCCATCTTCGAGCCGGGCAGGGCCTGGACCAGGCCGTAGGCGCCGGAGGAGGAGTTGGTGGCGGAGATGTTCCAGCCACTCTCGTGCGACACGATCTTGCTGAACGCGTTGAACTGCGCGGCGTTCGGAATCATCTTGTGCGCGATCGCCTGGGCCGAGGAGGCCGACGTGGTGGCGGCCTGGGCGGGCGCCGCGGTCAGGGCCATGCCGGCGGCGGCAGCGGCCACGGCGGCGGTGGTGAGGGCCTTCTTCGGGGAAGCGATGCGGCGGATGAAGGACACGGACACGGAGAACCTCTTTCGTCGGGGACAGGGAGTCGCCGTGCTCCGGAACCACCCGTGAGGGCCGTCCGTATGCGTCGGCGCCGCGGCCCGCTGCGGGCTCGTGGCGCCTGGCGACGTCGTCCAGACAAGCAGGCCGGGAACCCGTCCGCAATCACCCCTTTTACTAGTGGTGGTCGCATACGCGTCGATGGTCCGTTGTGTGGCGTGGCTCTCAAACCGCAGGTCAGTCGGGGTCGCGAAACGGGCAAAAGGGAAAAGTCTGACTACTGTTCCGGGTCGTAGGTGACGTGGGTCATGTGGGGTGCTTCACCGGTCCGGTCACCTGGCGCGTACGACGCCTCACGTCCCGGGACCGTCGAATGTGACCGCGGTCTCGAAGGCGGCCCGCCGGGTGGCCCGGCGCAGCGCCCGCAGCAGCGCCGGACCGAGGAGAAGGGTGAGGACGACCGTGCACAGGGCCCGGCCCAGGTTCCAGCCCATGGCGGTGGCCAGGCTGTAGGCGAGGAAACGGGCCAGGTTGGCGGCGGGCCCGGCGTGCGGGTCGAAGGCGAGGTTCGAGGCGGTGCCGGCCAGCAGCGGCCAGCCCGCCAGGTCGACGACCGTGCCGTAGGCGAACGCGGCCACGAAGCCGTACCCCGCCAGCAGCGCCAGCTCCCCGCGGCCGCGCAGCCGACCGGCGCCCGGCAGCAGGCCGGCCCCCATCGTGAACCAGCCCATCGCCAGCATCTGGAACGGCAGCCACGGCCCCACCCCGCCGGTGAGCAGCGCCGACGCGAACATGGTGAGCGAGCCCAGGGTGAACCCGAAACCCGGCCCGAGGACCCGCCCGCTCAGCACCATCAGGAAGAACATCGGCTCGATCCCGGCGGTGCCGGCGCCGACCGGCCGCAGCGCCGCCCCGGTCGCGGCCAGCACGCCCAGCATGGCGACCGCCTTCGGACCGAGCCCCGACTCGGCGATTGTCGCCGCCAGCACGGCGACCAGCAGCACCAGCAGCCCCGCGAAGAGCCAGGGCGCGTCCTGGGCGTGCGAGGCGATCCGGGAGGAGGGCGGGGCGAGGAAGGGCCAGCCGACGGCGACCACGCCGACGGCGCTGACGAGGAGCAGGGCGGCGATGGAGCGGGGGCCGAGCCGCACGGGGTTGTCCGCCCGGGACCCCGCCCGGGGACGCGACCGGATACGGGGACGCGACCGGATACGGGGAGGGGGCGTGCCGGTCATGCCAGCGCCTCCCGGACCTGGGCCACGGTGAGCCACCGCTGCGGCGCGAGGATCTTCGTCACCTGCGGGGCGAAGGACGGCGAGGAGACGACGATGTCGTCGGTCGGCCCGTCCGCGATGACCTCGCCCTCCGCGAGCAGCACCACCCGGTGCGCGAGCTCCGCGGCCAGCTCCACGTCGTGCGTGGCCAGCACGATCGCGTGCCCGTCGGCGGCGAGCCCGCGCAACACGCCCACCAGCCGGGCCTTCGCCGCGTAGTCCAGGCCCCGGGTCGGCTCGTCGAGCAGGAGCAGCGGCGGGCGGGCGGTGAGGACGACGGCGAGCGCGAGGGCGAGCCGCTGCCCCTCGGAGAGATCACGGGGGTGCGTGTCGTCCGCGACCCCGGGCAGCAGCTCGGACACGAGCCCGCGGCAGGTCCCGGACTCCGCCCCCGCGTCCCGGTCGGCGGCCGCGCACTCGGCCCCGACCGTGTCGGCGTACAGCAGGTCACGCGGTTCCTGCGGGACCAGTCCGACCAGGCGTACGAGGTCACGCGGGCGCGTGCGGTGCGGGACCGCGCCGCGGACCCGCACCGCGCCGGAGCCCGGCTCGACGAGCCCGACCAGGGCGCCCAGCAGCGTGGACTTCCCGGCGCCGTTGCGCCCCATGAGGGCCACGGTCTCCCCGGGGGCGACGGTGAGGTCGACGCCGCACAGCGCGTCGACCCGGCCCCGGCGGACGGCGAGGGAACGGACCTCGGCGAGCGGAGCCGCCGGGCCGACCGCGGGACCGGCCGCGGGACCGGCCACACGATCACCCGCGCGACCGGCCACACGACCACCCGCGCGACCGGGAACGGGCCGCTGCTCCGGGACCCGCCCGGCGAGCCGCTCCCGCAACCCGGCCGCCGCCGCCCGCCGCCGGGCGTCCCGTACGGTCATCGGCAGCGGCGACCACCCGGCCAGCCGCCCCAGCTCCACCACCGGCGGACACACCGGCGACACGGCCATCACCTCGGCGGGTGTCCCGCACACCGGCGCGGCCCCGTCCCCGGGCAGCAGCACGACCCGGTCGGCGTACTGCACGACCCGCTCCAGCCGGTGCTCGGCCAGCAGCACCGTCGTCCCCAGGTCGTGCACCAGCCGCTGGAGCACGGCCAGCACCTCCTCGGCGGCGGCCGGGTCGAGCGCGGAGGTCGGCTCGTCCAGCACCAGGACCGCGGGATGCGGGGTGAGCACCGACCCGATCGCGACCCGCTGCCGCTGTCCGCCCGAGAGCGTGGCGATTGCCCGGTCCCGCACCTCGGCGAGCCCCAGCAGATCGAGGGTCTCCTCCACCCGCCGCCGCATCACCGCCGGGGCGATCCCCAACGACTCCATCCCGTAGGCGAGTTCGTCCTCCACGGTGTCGGTCACGAAGTGGGCGAGCGGATCCTGGCCCACCGTGCCGACGACGTCCGCGAGTTCGCGCGGCCGGTGGGTGCGGGTGTCCCGGCCGGCGACCGTCACCCGCCCGCGCAGGGTGCCGCCGGTGAAGTGCGGCACGAGCCCGCTCACGGAGTTCAGAACCGTCGACTTGCCGGTGCCGGACGGGCCGGCCAGGAGGACGAGTTCACCCTCCGGCACCTCGAAGTCGACATCCTGCACAGCGGGTTGGACCGCGCCGTCGTAGGTGACGGAGACGTCCTCGAAACGGATCACGACGGCTCCTCCCTGGGGCCCTTGGGATCCCCGGGAACGATGAGGGCGGGCAGCAGGCCGAGCAGCACGGCGGCCGCGGGCCAGAGCGGAAGCGTGGGGGCGACCAGCGGTACGACCCCGGGATGCAGGGCGTCCGGATCACGGACGGACGCCAGGGTGAGCAGGGCGGCGACCGCGGCGCCGGCCCCGGACACCAGCCAGGCCCGCGCGTCCCACGGGTCGGGCCGGTACCGGGTGCGCGGCGAACGCCGGCCGCCGAGCCGCAGCCCCGCCAGCGCGGCGGCCACCCCGGCCGGCAGCAAGGTCGGTCCGTAGCCGCCGCCTTCAGCGGTGAGCAGCCCGTACGTTCCCGCGCAGATGCCGAGCAGGCCGCCGAGGGTGAGCACGGCCGTCGTACGGCGGACCCGGTCCGGGACGTCGGCGCTGCGGCCGTACCCGCGCGCGTCCATCGCGGCGGCGAGGGCGACCGAACGCTCCAACGCGCTCTCCAGGACCGGGAGTCCGACCTGGAGCAGGCCGCGGATGCCGGAGTCGGGGCGGCCGCGCAGCCGCCGGGCGGCCCGCAGCCGCTGCACGTCGGCCACCAGATGCGGCGCGAAGGTGAGCGCGACGACCACGGCCACGCCCAGCTCGTACAGGGCACCGGGCAGGGACTTGAGCAGCCGGGCCGGGTTGGCGAGCGCGTTCGCGGCGCCGACGCAGACGAGGAGGGCGGCGATCCTGAGGCCGTCGTACAGGGCGAAGACGAGCGCCTCCGCGGTGACCCGGCCGCCGAGCCGGATGCCCTGGGCCCAGTGCGGGAGAGGCACTTCGGGAAGGGTGACGAGGGTGTGCGCGCCGGGGACGGGGGAGCCGAGGACGACGGTGAAGGCGAGGCGGACGAGGAGGACGGCGAGGGCGAGCCTGGCGAATGCGGCGTAGGAGCGGGACCAGGGGGCGACCCGGCTCCGGCAGACGGCCACGACGTAGGCGGTGACCGCGACGAGGAGGGCGAGGAGGAGGGGGTTGGTGGTACGGGACGCGGCGACCCCGAGAGAGAGCGACCAGAGCCACCAGGCGCCGGGGTGTACGGGGGAGCGGCGCTGCAGCCGGGCGACGGGGGGTTTCGCTCGCCCGCGCTTGCGGGGTGCCTCCCCCAGCCTTCGGCCGGGGGGACCCCCAGCGCCCACCCGTGCCGCCTGGGGGTCCCCCCAGGCTTTTAGGGCTCTGGGGGAGGCACGACTGCCCGCAGCCAGGACGTGCCCCGCAAGGGGCGCGGGGAACTGCGCGACCAGCCCCCACCGGCCCGCACTGTGGCGCTCACGCATTCTTCCGCCGCCGTGTCTGCCAGAGGGCACCCGCAGCCACCACTACGACCACCCCCACGCCGGCCGCCAGGCCGAGCGACGGCCCGCTGTCCGACGTACCCCCCGCCGCGACCTTCTCCCCGCACCCCCGCGACGGATACCCGTCGATGGCGCACAGCAACGCGTTCGTGTCGTACCGCAGCGGCTTCGCCACCGTCGCCAGCGCCTCCGCCGTCGTCGCGTCCTCGGACACCACCGCACAGGCCGTCCGCCGCGCAGGCGGCCGCTCTCCCGGGGACGCGTCCGCCGCCGTGCCGAAGTCGACGACCAGCGCCACCCGCTTCCGGCCCTCCACGGCAGGCGTGCCGGCGCAGATCCTCCCGAAGTCCGCCGTGCCGCGCGGTCGCGACGCGTCCGCCGAGTCCTCGCTCACCGCGAAGCGGAAACCCTCGACCGAACCGTCGGCGGGCCGCGCGGTGGAGGGGCCCTGCGTGGCGTACGCCCAGCGCGCGCCGTCCCGCTCCCAGAAGGACCAGTAGCGGTAACCGGTGGCCGCCGCCGGCCCGGCGGCCGTCGCGCACAGCGTCAGCGCGGCCAGGAGCAGCAGCGCGGCCCGGCGGACCGCGGTCACAGCTGCTGCTGCTTCCGGCGGCCGCTGAGCAGGAAGCCGATGCCGATACCGCCGACGAGACCGGTGCCGACGATCCACCACACGCTGTTGCCCGGCTTCTTCTCCTCGGTGTGCTTCGCGGCGGCCGTGGCCGCCTGCGGCGCCGGGCCCGTCGCGTTCAGCGCCGTCACCAGGTTCGTCCCGCCGAAGTCGCGCGGGTCCGCGCCCATCGCGTGCGCGGCGAGGACCAGCTCGGCGTAGGCCGCGGGCCCGCTCTGCTCCGCCCACGGCACGGCGTGCGCCTCCAGCCACGCGTACGGCTTCTTCGCCGGCTTCGTCCAGCCCTGCGCGGCCATGGCGACGACCGCGTCGGCGGTGTTGCCGTAGTCCGGCTGGGGCTTGGCGCCGGGCAGCGCGGAGACGAGGTAGCCCTTGGCGGAGGTGGCGTCCGCCAGGTACGCGGCGCCGTTGCGGGCCACCTCGTCCCGGGTGAGGGCCTTGGCGGCGTCCGCGCAGGCATGGCTGCCCTTCGCCGACGCCTTCCCGGCCGTCGTCACGAATCCCTTGCCGAGGGCTCCGAGCACCCCGGCCGCGGTCGCGTCCGCGTTGGCGGCCAGTTTCCCCTGCTGGTCCGGCTGGTAGGCGAGAGCGCCGCCACCGTCCTCGGCGCAGGGGAGGGACCACTTGGCGAGGAGGGCGTACGGCGACCTGTCCGCGCTCGCGCCGGCCGCCGCGAGCGCGCCGATGACCACGCCGGTGGAGTTGGTGTCGCTGGCCGAGCCGGGGGCGTAGCCCCAGCCGCCGTCCTTGTTCTGCTGCGACTTCAGCCAGTTCACGGCCCTGTCCGCGGCGGCGTCGTGGCCGCCGGCCGCCTTCAGCGCCTGTACCGCGGCCGCCGTGCTGTTCGTGTCCACGGTCACCTTGGCGTCACAGGCCGCCGTCGGCTCGGCGCGGAACGCGGCGAACGAGCCGTTCGCGCACTGCTGCCCGGCCAGCCAGTCCACCGCCTTCGCGGCCGGGGTGACCCCCACCGCGCGCTGGGCCAGCAGGGCGAGGGACTGGCGCCAGACGCCGTCGTACTTCGGGTCCGAACCGCCGTACAGCCCCGACGGGAGGACCGCCGACGCGGAGGGCGAAGGGGACGCGGTGCCGGCGGCCGTGCCGGCGGCCAGCGCGGTCGTCGCGGGCGTGGCGGTACCGATGACGGCGGTGGCGGCCAGCACCCCGGCGGTGCGGCGGAGGACGGTCATGGTCGGCGGGTGCCTCTCCCTGCGGGGAGCCGGGCAGCACGGGACACCCCGGCGGCTCGGCTCCGTAAACCTCGACGGTGCCGTGCGACGGCGGGCGCCGGCGCACATGAGCCGATCAACGTCCCGGGCGCGGCGGTCCGGCTTGCCACAGGGGATGTGGCTCACGGTTGCGGGTCAGCGCCGGAATTGCACCGGCTTCCCCCCGTACGGGTGATGACGACCCGGCTACCTTACCGGCCGCCCGGCGGAAGCTGAGAGGGGGCTGTGCGGGGACCGTTTCGCTATGGTCGGGCCATGACGGGGAGACTGCTCGGCTCGGGGCGTTCGGCCGACGTGTACGAGATCGACGAGGCATGGGTGCTGCGCCGGGACCGGGACGGCTGGGGGGACGCCGCCGCCGAGGGCGCGGTGATGACGTACGTACGGGAGCACGGGTACCCGGCGCCCCGGGTGCGGCCGTCCGGGTCCCGTACCGAACTGGTGATGGAGCGGCTGTCCGGGCCGACCATGCTGGCGGCGCTGCTGGCGGGGGAGACGGACGCGGCGGAGGGCGGCGCGCTGCTCGCCTCGCTGCTGCGCCGGCTGCACGCGGTGCCCGGCCGGGAACCGGCCGATCCCGGCGCCCGGGTCCTCCATCTCGACCTCCATCCGGACAACGTGATACTGACCCCCGACGGCCCTCGGGTCATCGACTGGACCAACGCCGAGGACGGGCCGCCCGGGCTCGACTGGGGCATGTCCGCGGTGATCCTCGCCCAAGTGGCGCTCGGTGCCTACCCGTTGGCGCGCACGCTGCTGACGGCCCTGCTCGCCGATCCGGCCGAACTGACCGAGGAAGGGCTGACGGAGGCGCTGCGGCGGCGGGCGGCCAATCCGACGATGAGCCGGGAGGAAGTCGAAGTGCTGGGTGAGGCGGGCGAGTTGATACGGGCGATCGCGTTCTAGGGCGGACCGGCAGCGCTCCTTCAGGGACGCTGGGGGTACCCCCGGCCGAAGGCCGGGGGAGGAACTGCGCGAGCAGCCACGACGGCGCCGCAGTCGACCGACGGCATGCCGCGGCAGGTCCGGCGGAGCGCTCACGCCGCGTTCGCGAGCGGGGCGATGCCCGCGGACAGGTGGCGGGCCATCCGGCGCAGTGCGTCGTCGCAGTCGGCCGGGGTCTCGCCCACCGCCACCCAGAGGGCCAGCCGGTCGGCGGCGGTGGCGTGCGGCCCGGCGGTGACGTGGTCGCCGGTGTGCCCGGTGAGGAGCATGCGGTCGGCGCCGGGCTCGTGGGCGGCGTCGGGGGAGAGGTCCAGGTGGTCGAGGCGGCCGGTGGCGGCCGGGTAGGCGAACTGGATCGCGGCCGCCCGCTGCCGGGTCGGCGTGGTGTCGGGCACATCGCCGGTGGCGAGGGCGGCCGCGACCTGGGCGAGGTCGACACCGGTGGCCCGCTTGACGAGCAGCGGGATCAGGTCGCCCGGGAGGTGCGGGGCGACGTCGGTGACCCGGGGGCCGCGGTCGGTGAGGGTGAGGCCGATGTGCAGGACGCCCCGGCCGACGCCGAGGGCGTGCACGGTGCGGTCGACGGCCAGCCGCAGGAAACGGTTGTGCAGCAGGCCGTCGTGGGCGTGCACGGTGTGCCGGAGCGGCTGCCGGGCGGGCGCCGGGCCCAGGGTCGTACGAGTGATGGCGGCGATGCGGATCTCGCCGTCGAGGACGACCGTCTCGGCCGAGACGCGGGGCGGGCCGGGGTCGTCGTCGACGGGGACCGCGCGGCCGGCCAGCAGCGCGCGCAGCGCGGGCGGGTCGCTGCACGCGGCGGCCGCGGCGAGGGAGGTGCCGGGCAGCCCCAACTGCCCGGCGATCGTGGCGGCGGCGACCGCGTACTCGCCCGTGTGGGTCAGCACGCCGCGGACCCGGTGCCTGGCCGCGAACCGCACCACCGCCGATGCCGTCGCGCCGCCCTTGCCGGGGTCCGCCGCGAGGTGACCGGCCAGGCACTGCTGTGCCCAGGCCGGCGGTGCGGCGTCCACCAGCAGCACCGGGCGGACCGCGGCGACACGCGTCAGCACGAACTCGTCGTACGCGCGCCGGCGGCCGGCACCGAGGAGCAGGACGGGCTGCGGCATCGGTTCGCCTCACCTTCTGGGAGGAGGCGGGGCGGCTGGTCGCCCCGGATGCCGCTCCCCCATAGGCGGCACCCGGGGCGGGTCGGTTCGACCGTGGCCTGGTGCTGTGATCCTTTCCTGCCGGTCCGTCACATGTCAACGATTGCTGCCCCCTTGCGCAGTGGTCCTTGTCATGTCTGGTGGCCGGGACCGGTGATTCGATAGCCTCGCGTCTGCTCGGCCGACCGACCAACCACGCGTGTCCAGGGGGACCTTGGTGAGTGACGCCCATGCCCCGCTGACCGGTGCACTGCAACGGCTCGGGGAGCTGACCGGGCGCCCCGGACGGCTGCCCGAGGTGCTGGACGTGGCCGACCTGTCGTACCGCACCGGGATCCCGGTCGGGGTGGTCGCCGAACTCCTCGAGGGCGGGGCCGCGCCCGAGGCGGGGCTCGCCGAACGGGTGCGGCAGCGGCTGGACTTCATCCGCGAGAACCGGCGCCGTCCCGACGGCAAGCGGTACTCGCTGGGCGAGCTGGCGGCGATCGCCGGCACCAGCAGGCAGTGGCTGAGCGAGTGGCGCAAGAGCGGGCTGCCGAGCCTCGAACACACCGACCGGCTGCGGCGGTTCTTCGGCCTGCCGGCCGGTTTCTTCACCGCCGACGAGCCGGAGGCGCTGTACGAGGCGCTCCAGCCGGTGCTCCAGGGCCTGGAGGCCCAGGCCGACCCGCTCTCCCGGCTCCGCGAGAGCGGCCTGGTCCGCCTGGCGGCCCGTGCCCCGCAGATGAACCCCCGCCAGCTGGCCACGCTCGCCGACCTGGCGGAGATGCTGATCACCTCCGAGGGCGCCGTCAACTGAGCTTCGGGCGGCCCGGGTTGCGGCGGTGACGTCGAACCCGGTCCGGGTTGCGGCGGCGACCGGCGAACCGCCTACACCGCCACGTACGTGACCGGCTCGCTCCCCGCCACCGCCTCCGCGCGCCCCAGCTTCACCAGGCGCCGCAGGTGGGCCTCGGCCTCCGAGACGGCGATGTTCCGGGAACCGTAGGGGATCTGGTCCCAGGGCCGGTTCCACTCCATCCGGACGGCCAACTCCCACGGGGTGAGCGGCTGTCGGAGGAGGGAGAGCAGGCCGGAGAGGCGCTCCTCGTGGTGGGCCAGCAGCTCCCGTACCCGTCCCGGTGCGTCGGTGAAGGTGTGCTGGTGGGCCGGGAGCACCTCGGCCGGGGCGAGCCGGCCGACGCGTTCCAGGGAGTCGAGGTAGTCGCCGAGGGGGTCGGTGACGGTCGCGTCGTCGGGGTCCTCGTAGAGGCCGATGTGCGGGGTGATCTCGGGGAGCAGATGGTCGCCGGAGAACAGGCGCCCGTGGCCCGGGAGCCGGGCGGGGTGCTGCTCCTCCAGGTGCAGGCAGACGTGGCCGGGGGTGTGCCCCGGCGTCCAGACGGCACGCAGCCGGCGGCCGGGCAGGTCGAGGAGTTCGCCGGGGAGGATCTCGCGGTCGGGGAGGGCGGGGGCGAGGCCGGGCGGGGTGCTTCGGCGGCGGGGTCCGCCGCGCAAGGGCGCCACGTGCTCGTCCGGCGCCCCGGCGGCCGTCAGCTTCGCCGCCATGTACGTGAACCACCGCTCCGGCCGGGTCTCCCGGGCCCGCCGCACGATCGCCGCGTCGGCCGCGTGCATCGCGATCCAGGCCCCGGACGCCTCGCGCACCCGCCCCGACAGCCCGTGATGGTCGGGATGGTGATGCGTGATGACGACCCCGTGCACCTCGCCGACGCCCGTACCGCAGGCCTCCAGCCCCGCCACCAGCACGTCCCACGACCCGGGGTCGTCCCACCCGGTGTCGACCAGCACCGGCCCGCGGTCGGTGTCCATCATGTACACCAGCGTGTGGCCGAGCGGATTGTCCGGAATGGGTACGGCAATCGACCGCACACCCCCACCGAGATCCCGCACCGCCACCCCCGATCGCGCCTCCCCCGATCGCGCCTCCCCCGGCCGCACCTCCGCCGACTCGCCCAGACTGTCCGCCATCAGCCTTCCTCCGCCCCCGCCCGGTCCCGCCGGCCCCACGGCCGTTCCTCACTATAACGAGAACTGATGATGCGTCAGGCAGGCGGCGGACAAGTTCACTTGACGGCACTTCGCGCGCTTGGCGACTCGCGCGAGTGCCTCCCCCTGGCCGACGCTCACCGGCCGGGCTCGGCCGCGGGTCGGCCCTTTAGGGTCGGGGGCATGACGCTCCCACTTGCCGGCAGTGCCTTCGACTCGCTCCGCCTCGACGCCGTGCCCGACCAGGAGGCGTTGCGCCGGGCCTACGAGCTGCCCGGCGCCGCGGCCGTACGCAAGCAGATGACCGAACTCACCGAGCAGACCCGGCGGTTGATCGGCTGCTCGTCGCTGGTCCTGGTCGCCAGCGCGGACGCCGAGGGCCACTGCGACGTCTCCCCGCGCGGCGGCCCCGCCGGGTTCGTCGCCGTCCTGGACGCTCGGACGGTGGCGATACCGGACGCGACCGGCAACAAGCGGCTGGACACCCTGCAGAACGTCGTCGCCACCGGCCGGGCCGGGCTGCTGTTCGTCATCCCGGGGCGCACCACGACGCTCAGGGTGAACGGCCGGGCCTGCGTCTCCACCCGCCCGGAGCTGCTGTCGCAGCTGACCGCCGTGGGCAAGCCGCCGGCCAGCGCGCTGGTGGTGGGGATCGAGGAGGTCTACCCGCACTGCCCCAAGTCGCTCCTGCGCAGCGGGGCCTGGAAGCCGGAGCAGTGGCTCCCCGCCGACGCCCAGCCGACCTCGGCCGAGGTGACGCTGGCCCAGCTGCGGATGCCGGAGCTGACGATCGCCGACATCGAGCAGACGGAGGCGGATTCGCTGAGGTACCGGTACGAGTGACGGCCCGACCGGCGATTGCCGCATCGTCGGCCCGCCGCACTCCCGGCCTGCCGCGCCCTTGACCCGCCGTTCTCTCGGCGCGCCGCACCCTCGGCCCGCCGGGCCCCGGCCGCCGCGACCGCATATTGGTTTGCCGTGCGCCGGTGCCGCCGGATAGGAAGCTCGCATGCTTACAGGCAGCACCGTCGGGCTCAGGGCCCGGCACGAGGAGGACTTCCCGGTCCTGCGGGCCGAGCTCTACAACGACGCGGTCCACTCCTCGCGGGCGGACAGCAGGCCGTGGCGGCCGGTCGCGCCCGGCTCGAAGGACTCGCGGCTCACGGTGGACGACAAGGACGACGCGAGCGTCAAGTTCTCCGTGGTGGAGCTGGCGGGCGGCACGCTGGTCGGCTCCGCCGTGCTGTGGGGCATCGACAACCACAACCGCGGCGCGCACCTCGGACTGAGTCTGCTGCCGGCCTTCCGCGGCAAGGGCTACGGCACCGACGTGGTCGCGGTGCTGTGCCACTACGGCTTCGCCGTACGCGGCCTGCACCGTCTGCAGATCGAGACCCTCTCGGACAACGCCGCGATGCTGCGCGCCGCCGAACGCAACGGCTTCGTCCGCGAGGGCGTGCTGCGCTCCTCGGCCTGGGTGATGGGCGAGTTCCTGGACGAGGTCCTGCTCGGGCTGCTCGCCCGGGAGTGGCAGCCGGCCTCGGCGGCCTAGCCCTGAAGGGGCGTCGAGGGCGCCCCTTCAGCAGTGACAAAAGCGCTGGTGAGAGCCTATTCGTTCCCGCCCCTGGCTTCCTTCAACTAGAACTGGTATCAGTTCTGAGACATCGTCAGGGAAGGGTGGCGCGGCGCCATGACCGAGTTCCTGGAACACGGACAGCTGTTCATCGGCGGGGAGTTGACCGACCCCCTGGGCAAGGACGTCATCGAGGTGGTCTCTCCGCACACCGAGGAGGTCTTCGGGCGGGTGCCGCATGCCTCGCGGGAGGACGTGGACCGGGCGGTGGCGGTGGCACGGCGGGCCTTCGACGAGGGGCCGTGGCCGCGGATGACGCTCGACGAGCGGATCGGGGTCGTCACCCGCATCAAGGACGCGATCGCCGTGCGGCACGAGGAGATCGCCCGGGTGATCTCCTCCGAGAACGGTTCGCCGTACTCCTGGAGCGTCCTCGCGCAGGCGCTCGGCGCGATGATGGTGTGGGACGCGGCGATCAGGGTCGCGCGTGACTTCACGTACGAGGAGACGCGCGACGGGGTGCTCGGGAAGATCCTGGTGCGCCGGGAGCCGGTCGGGGTGGTGGCGGCCGTAGTGCCGTGGAACGTGCCCCAGTTCGTGGCGGCCGCCAAGCTGGCCCCGGCGCTGCTCACCGGCTGCACGGTGGTGCTCAAGCCGTCCCCGGAGTCGCCGCTGGACGCCTACATCCTCGGCGAGATCACCAAGGAGGCCGGACTGCCGGACGGGGTGCTCTCCATCCTGCCGGCGGACCGCGAGGTGAGCGAGTACCTCGTGTCCCACCCGGGCGTCGACAAGGTCTCCTTCACCGGGTCGGTCGCGGCCGGCAAGCGCGTGATGGAGGTCGCCGCGAAGAACCTCACCCGGGTGACCCTGGAACTCGGCGGCAAGTCGGCGGCCGTCGTGCTGCCGGACGCGGACGTGGCCACCGCCGTCGCCGGCATCGTCCCGGCGGCCTGGATGAACAACGGCCAGGCGTGCGTCGCCCAGACCCGCATCCTCGTCCCGCGCTCGCGCTACGACGAGTTCGCCGACGCCTTCGCCGCCGCGGCGAGCGCCCTGAAGGTCGGCGACCCGCTGGACCCGGCCACCCAGGTGGGCCCCCTGGTCGCGCGCCGCCAGCAGCAGCGGAACCTGGACTACATCCGGATCGGCCAGGAGGAGGGGGCCAAGATCCTCACCGGCGGCGGACGGCCGCCCGGTCTGGAGAGGGGCTGGTACGTCGAGCCCACCCTCTTCGGCGACGTCGACAACTCCATGCGGATCGCGCGCGAGGAGATCTTCGGGCCGGTGATCTGCCTGCTCCCCTACGGCGACGAGTCCGAGGCGCTGAAGATCGCGAACGACTCGGACTACGGGCTGAGCGGAAGCGTCTGGACGGCGGACGTGGCGCACGGCATCGAGGTCGCGCGCCAGGTCCGTACCGGGACCTACTCGGTGAACACCTTCAGCCTCGACATGCTGGGCCCCTTCGGCGGCTACAAGAACTCAGGTCTGGGACGGGAGTTCGGCCCGGAGGGGTACGGCGAGTTCCTGGAACACAAGATGATCCACCTGCCGGCCGGCTGGGAGGGGTGAGGGGCCGCCATGGGCGACCGCTGGCACGTCGAGGTCGACCGTTCGATCTGTATCGGCTCGGCCCAGTGCGTCCACCGCGCCACCGGCTCCTTCCGCCTCGACTCCGCCATGCAGTCCCACCCCGTGGACCCGGAGACGGACGCCAACGGGAAGGTCCTCGACGCGGCGGAGAACTGCCCGGTGGAGGCGATCACGATCACCCTGCTGGGCAGCGGGGAGCCGGTGTTCCCGCCGGAGGACTAGATCCTTCCCAGGGTCGCGAACACTGCCCGGGCGCGGGTGCCGTCCGGCTGCTGCCAGGCGCCGGTGACCTGCCCGGCCGTGCCGTCGGGCGGTGTCGAGCCGGGCTCCAGTACACGCCGCAGCCGCAGGACCAGACCGGCGCCCGGTACGGCGAACTCGGTGCTCTCGTCGGTGTCGACGGGGGCACCGAGGCCGGGCACGGGGCCTTCGCCCGCGTAGGAACGCTCGACCTCACGGTCCGGGGCGTCGGTGATGCTCTGCGCCTGCGCCTCGGTGCGCCCCTCGATCAGCGCGAGCAACCCGGCGGTCAGGACCGGGTCGTGGCAGCCGTCGTAGGCCCAGCGGGTGCCGAGGACCCCGTGCTCCATGGTGCCGACGAGCGCGTGCTCGGCGCCGGCCAGCGGGGCGCCGCGATAGGTGAGTGGTACGAGGTAGACCCCTGAGCTGTCTGCGCCCTCTGCGCCCTCTGCGCCCCCTGCGCCCTCCGTGACGACCATGAACTCGATCCCGACCTCGCCCGCCGGATCGTCCAGCCGGAAGCCGCCGGCCTTCACCAACTCCGGCGCGGCCGGGCCGTGGTACCAGGGGCGGGTGGGGAGCCAGCCGGCGAGGAGTTCGACCTTGGTGGGCTTGAGGGTGGTGTGGTGGATGAGTGCCATGGGGGAGATTCTCCGATCAGGCGGACGTGCCTCGCCAGACACTTTCCGCCGGGCCGGACTCGGTGGAGTGTCGTTGCCCTGGGATACGCTCCTGCGGTTTCAACGGAGCGAGCAGGGTGGGAAGCGTGCGCAAGTCGGAGGCCAAGGGCCTGATCAAGGAGGCCTACCAGGCCTGGGAGGCCGAGGAGTGGCTGACCGCCGCCGGGCTCTTCGAGCAGGTCCTCGCACACTTCCCGGACGAGAGGCCGAGCGCCGTGTGGTGGTACGACGCCGCGCTCGCCCACAAGTTCCTGCGCAACTGGGCGAAGGCCTGTGCGCTGGGCCGCGAGGCCGCCGCCCGGGCGCCGCGCGGAGAGGGTGACCCGGCGTTCTGGAACCTCGGGATCGCGGCCACCATCCAGGGCGACTGGGCCACCGCCCGGGACGCCTGGACCGGCTTCGGCATCGAACTCCCGGAGGGTGAGGGGGAGATCGACGGGCGGTTCGGGGCGGCCTGCGTGCGGCTCGACACCGGCGGTGAGCGCGAGGTGGTGTGGATCGACCGGCTCTGCCCCACCCGGGGACGGGTCATGAACGTGCCCGTCACGGGCGGGCGGCGGTTCGGGGAGATCGTCGTGCACGACGGCGAGCCCAAGGGGCACCGGGTGGTCGACGGCCGTGAGTTCCCCGTCTTCGACGAACTGCTCCTCTTCCGCGCCTCCGAGCTGCCCACCCTGGAGGTGACGGTGAACGCGGGCGAAGCCGCCGACCTGGACGCACTGGTCGCCCTCTTCGTCGAGCACGACTTCGGCGCCGAACCCGCGAGCAGCGTGGAGGTGCTCTGCGGCTGCTGCAGCGAGGGCACCCACGAGCAGCAGCGCTCGGTGCACGGCGGCGCCCAGCAGGTGTCCCTGGCAGCCCCGGAGGAGGAGGCCCGGCTGCTGCTGGAGCGGTGGGCGGGGGAGACCGTGATCGGGCGGAGCTGGAGCGGGCTGGAGACCGTGGGGTAGCGGACCAGTCTGCCGATATCAGGAAAAGTCCAAAAAATACTCCTTTGGGGGTTCCCATATGCTCCGCGCGTTCTATCCTGGAATCAGCCTACGAGGCGAGTGAGGGAGTCCGAGCGGAGTAGCCGACTCTGGCGTGACGCAGATGCAGAAGCATCCGCCGGTGCCGACGTCGACGGTCGGGCTGAGAGGCCGGAAGGCAGCAGTAGGGCCGGACGGCGACCCCCAATACCTGATCCGGACCATGCCGGCGAAGGGAACCCGTCTCGTAGGTCTTCGCATGCCCCACGGCGGCCTCCTTGCGCCCTGTGGGGCCTTCGTCCGTCCTACGGCTCCCCGTCCGGCTCCGTCAGGTCGATCAGGCGGCACACCGTCTCGATGTCGATCTTCACCTGGGCGATGGAGGCGCGCCCCGAGAGCCAGGTGATCAGGGCCGAGTGCCAGGTGTGCTCGATCACCCGGACGGCGGACAGCTGGGCGGGCGTCGGGTCGGTCAGGCCCATCGCGTCCAGGATGATCGCCGTCGTCTGCCGGGAGACCTGGTCCACCTCGGGGGAGACGCTGCGGTCGGCGAAGGTGAGGGCGCGGACCATCGCGTCGGCCAGGTGCGGCTCCCGCTGCAGGGCGCGGAAGGCCCGCATCAGGGTCTCGGCGACCCGTTCGGACGCGGTCTCGCCCGCCGGGGGCTTCTTGCGCAGCGTCCCGTGCATGTGCTCCAGCTGGTCCTGCATGGTCGCGACCAGCAGATGGACCTTGGACGGGAAGTAGCGGTAGAGGGTGCCCAGGGCCACCTGGGAGGACTCCGCCACCTCGCGCATCTGCACCGCGTCGAAACCGCCCCGGCTGGCCAGCTGGGCGCTCGCGTGCAGGATCCGGCGGCGCCGGGCCTCCTGCCGCTCGGTGAGCGGCGGGGTGGCCGATCCGGCGCCGATGTCCACCTTGGCTTCCGCAGGCATGGGTCCCGTCCGTGACAGTCGGTGAGGGCAGTGCTCAGGGCGAGTGATCAGACAGCATTGCAGGGGTTCCCGCCGTGGCGCGAATCACCTGATCCACTGCTCGCTCCGCCCCTACCTGCCGGTAGATTCAGAGGCTCTTGAACGATCAAGTCTGAAACTTGTTCTAGATTAGCGTCCCGGCGTAACCTCACGGGAAAGTGCAGGGAGAAGGGGGCCCAGAGTGACCGCTGAGGCCAGGCGGACGGGTGCCGACGAGGAACCCGCCGCCGACGGCGAGCGACCGCTCGACATCGCGCTCCTCACCTATAAAGGGAACCCGTTCTGCGGCGGCCAGGGTGTCTACGTACGGCACCTGTCGCGCGAGCTGGCCCGGCTCGGGCACCGGGTCGAGGTGATCGGCTCGCAGCCGTATCCCGTCCTCGACGAGGGCTACCCGGGCCTCACCCTCACCGAGCTGCCCAGCCTCGACCTGTACCGCTCCCCGGACCCCTTCCGGACGCCCGGGCGGGGCGAGTACCGGGACTGGGTCGACGCCCTCGAAGTGGCCACCATGTGGACCGGCGGCTTCCCCGAACCCCTGACCTTCTCCCTGCGCGCCCGGCGTCATCTGCGCGCCCGCGCCGGGGAGTTCGACGTCGTCCACGACAACCAGACCCTGGGATACGGCCTGTTGGGGGACATCGGCGCTCCCCTGGTCACCACCATCCACCATCCCATCACCGTCGACCGGCAGTTGGAGCTGGACGCCGCCGAGGGATGGAAACGGCGGTACTCCGTACGGCGTTGGTACGCCTTCACCCGGATGCAGAAGCGGGTCGCCCGCCGGTTGCCCTCCGTGCTCACCGTCTCCGGCACCTCCCGCCAGGAGATCGTCGACCACCTCGGCGTCCGCGAGGACCGCGTCCACGTCGTCCACATCGGCGCCGACACCGATCTCTTCGCGCCGAATCCCGCCGTCCCCCAGGTGCCCGGCCGGATCGTCACCACCTCCAGCGCGGACGTCCCGCTCAAGGGGCTGGTCTTCCTCGTCGAGGCCCTCGCCAAGGTACGGACCGAGCACCCCGCCGCCCATCTCGTCGTCGTCGGCAAGCGGCCCACCGAGGGGCCCGTCGCGCAGGCCGTGGAGCGGTACGGCCTCGACGGCGCCGTCGAGTTCGTGAAGGGCATCTCCGACGCCGAGCTCGTCGACCTGGTCCGGTCGGCCGAGGTCGCCTGCGTGCCGTCGCTCTACGAGGGCTTCTCGCTGCCCGCCGCCGAGGCCATGGCGACCGGCACCCCGCTGGTCGCCACGACCGGCGGCGCGATCCCCGAGGTCGCCGGGCGTGACGGGGAGACCTGCCTGGCCGTACCGCCGGGCGACGCGGACGCGCTGGCCGCCGGGCTGAACCGGCTGCTGGGCGACGCGGAGCTGCGGCTGCGGCTCGGCCACGCGGGCCGTGAGCGGGTGCTGCGGCACTACACGTGGGCGCGCGCCGCGGAGGGCACGGTGGCCCGCTACCGCGAGGCGATCGCCCGCGCCGCGGACGGCACGGGCGCCGCGGTCGGAACGGGCGGCCCGGGCGCCGCCGTGTCCGCCCGTTCGGAGGCCGCGGCCGTCGCCCCCTCCGCGCCCCGCAGTCCCGGCCGCTCAGCGGCCTCAGCTGGTGTTCGTGACGAGAGTGAAAGCAGGGCCACGTGCTGACCGTCGACTTCTCCCGGTTCCCGCTCGCGCCGGGCGACCGCGTCCTGGACCTCGGTTGCGGGGCAGGCCGGCACGCCTTCGAGTGCTACCGGCGCGGCGCCCGGGTCGTGGCCCTCGACCAGAACGCCGAGGAGATCCGCGAGGTCGCCAAGTGGTTCGCGGCGATGAAGGAGGCCGGTGAGGCCCCGGCGGGCGCGACGGCCACCGCCATGGAGGGCGACGCCCTGGCCCTGCCCTTCCCGGACGAGTCCTTCGACGTCGTCATCATCTCCGAGGTGATGGAGCACATCCCCGACGACAAGGGCGTGCTCGCCGAGATGGTGCGGGTGCTGAAGCCGGGCGGCCGGATCGCCGTCACCGTGCCCCGCTACGGCCCCGAGAAGGTCTGCTGGGCGCTCTCCGACGCCTACCACGAGGTCGAGGGCGGCCACATCCGCATCTACAAGGCGGACGAGCTGGTCGGGAAGATCAAGGAGGCCGGTCTGCGGCCGTACGGCAGCCATCACGCGCACGCGCTGCACTCGCCGTACTGGTGGCTGAAGTGCGCGTTCGGCGTCGACAACGACAAGGCGCTGCCGGTGCGGGCGTACCACAAGCTGCTGGTCTGGGACATCATGAAGAAGCCGCTGGCCACGCGCGTCGCCGAGCAGGCGCTGAACCCGGTCATGGGCAAGAGCTTCGTCGTGTACGCCACCAAGCCGCACCTCCCCGCGGTCTCCGACAAGGCCGAGAAGACCGAGAAGACCGAGGTGGCCGCCAAGTGACCACCCCCCGGACAGAACACCTCGTCCTGCCCGGGGTCCTCACCGCCGAGCAGGCCGCCGCGACCGTCCGCGGCATCCTCGCCGTGCAGCGGGAGGACGGCGCGATCCCGTGGTTCCGGGGGCACCACCTCGATCCATGGGACCACACCGAGGCCGCGATGGCACTCGATGCGGCCGGGGAGCACGCGGCCGCCGAGCGGGCGTACGCCTGGCTCGCCGAGCACCAGAACGAGGACGGCTCCTGGTACGCGGCCTACGCCGACGGCGCGCACGACGACGTCACCGACCGCGCCCGCGAGTCCAACTTCGTCGCGTACCTCGCCGTGGGCGTCTGGCACCACTACCTGTCCACCGGCGACGACACCTTCCTCGACCGGATGTGGCCGGCCGTCTACGCGGCCGTCGAGTGGGTGCTGCGGCTGCAGCAGCCGGGCGGCGAGATCGGCTGGCGCCGCGAGGACGACGGCACGGCGACCAAGGACGCGCTGCTGACCGGCAGTTCGTCCGTCCATCACGCGTTGCGCTGTGCGCTCGCCATCGCCGAGCAGCGGGAGGAGCCGCAGCCGGACTGGGAGTTGGCGGT
This sequence comes from Streptomyces sp. NPDC058464, assembly GCF_042721035.1. NCBI lineage: Bacteria > Bacillati > Actinomycetota > Actinomycetes > Kitasatosporales > Streptomycetaceae > Streptomyces > Streptomyces sp. NPDC058464. The sequence goes on along the minus strand of NZ_JBHXMA010000022.1, from coordinate 147,262 downwards.
GGGCGCACTGCGGCACGCGATACGGCGGCACCCCGAGCGGTTCCTGGACAAGGACCAGTACTCGATGGACTGGTACTACCCGGTGCTGGGCGGGGCGTTGACCGGTGCGGAGGCGGGCACGCGGATCGAGAAGGACTGGGAGCGGTTCGTCGTGCCCGGGTTCGGGGTGCGGTGCGTCGTCCCCAACCCGTGGGTGACGGGCGGGGAGTCGGCCGAGCTGGCGCTGGCGCTGTGGGCGGTGGGGGAGTCCGACCGAGCGCTGGAGATCCTCCAGTCCATCCAGCATCTGCGGGACGCCGAGTCGGGGCTGTACTGGACGGGGTACGTCTTCGAGGACGACGCGATCTGGCCGCGGGAGCTGACGACGTGGACGGCGGGGTCGTTGTTGTTGGCGGTGGCCGCGCTCGGCGGGCATGACGCGACGTGTGCGGTGTTCGGGGGCGGGGAGCTTCCTTCTGGGCTTGAGGTGGATTGTTGCGCCTAGTGGGGCGGGGGGTTCTGCGCGGTGGCGGGTGCGGGTCCGTCGTGGTTGCTCGCGCCCACGCGGCGGAGCCGCATGTCGACACAGCCCCGCGCCCCTTTCGGGGCGCTGTGCTGACCGGGGGTTTTCAGTGACGGTGCATGCGGTTGGCGATCGCGTGGCCGATGAAGAGGTAGACCACCGCGGCCAGGCCGTAGCCGGCCACCACCCTGGCCCACGCCTTGTGGAAGGTGAACAGGTCGTGTGACCAGCCGGCCAGCCAGTCGGCCGCGTCGTGGACGAACTGGACCAGGCTGTTCGCCCGGTTCGCGTCCAACAGGTACATCAGGATCCAGAGGCCCAGGATGAGGGCCATGACGTCGGCGACGATCGCGACGACCGTGCCGGCCTGATTGGCACCGCGAGATTCAGGGGACATACGGTCCGGGTTGCCGCCGAAGGGTCTTTGAAACCTGAACGGCGTTCCCCCGAGTGGCGAGGTGCGGCCGTCTGGGTGAGGCTTCCGGAGGAAGTAACCGCTCGGGGAGGACATCGAGACTCACGGGAGGACCCCGTGCCCGTACCGATACGACGCCTCGTCGTCACGCTCACCCTCTGCTGCGCCCTGGTCGCCGGTGTCACCGCCTGCGGCGGCAGCACCCGGAGCAAGTCCGTCGACACCGGTATGGTGGCGGCCCCGGTGGCCGACACGCCCAGTCCGAGTACGTCCGCGCAGAAACAGAGACTCGCCAAGACGCGGTTCGTCGCCAACGCGGGTCTCGCCGCCGGCGCGACCTACCAGTGGATCGTGAAGCCGTGGAAGGCCGGCAAGTTCAAGAAGGGCGCCCACGGCCGCACCTTCGCCCTGATCAAGGCCGCCGCCGCGGGCGGGTTCGCCTACAACCGGCTCAAGGCCGCCAAGCGGAACGCCGAGGGCGACCCGTTGCTGTCCAAGGCCATCGCACCGCTCTCCGCCGCGATCGACGGACTGAAGGACCTGCCGGCCAAGCTCCGCAAGGGCGACCCGAACGCGGCGAGTTCGTTCAACGACGTCATCAACAGTGTGAAGGAAGCCGGGAAGAGCGCGGGAGCGCCGGTCACCAACCAGGTGCCCTCGACGGCTCAACTCGCCCACTAGCGAACGGAGTTGAGGGTGGTGCGGCGCCGGTGTGCCGTTCGCCTCGTGTTCGGCCGGAGTTGACGCTTCCGGCGGGGACTGTTCGAGGCGGTGCCCGATGATCCTGCCCCCGGAGAGGCAGGAGCGCAGGTGTCCGACTCCAGACCCGTCACCGCCGACGAGCCCCGGCTCGGCATAGGCCGAAGACCCCGGCGCCGCTTTCCCCGCCGCGTCCTGCTCGCCCTTCCGCTGGCCCTGGCCGGCCCGCTCTCCCTGCTGCTCCCCGCCGACGTGCCCCGGCCCTACCGGAGCGTGGTCACCATCGAGGCCAAGATGGCCTCCAAGTCCGACTTCTTCAAGGACCGCGAGGTGCAGCGGCTGCTGCTCAGGCACGGCATCCGGGTGGACATCCACCGCCTCGGCTCCCGGGGCATCGCCACCCAGTCCCTCAAGGGCATGGACGTCGTCTTCCCGTCCGGCCAGCCCGCCGCGAAGATGATCCTCGACCGGCAGCACGGGACGAGCGCGAGGTCCGCGCGCCCCTTCGTCACCCCGCTGGTCCTCGCGACCTTCCGGGACTACGCCGAGACCCTGGTGAAGGCCGGGGTGGCACGCCCCCAGCCCGGCTCGGACGCGGACCACACCCTCTACTACGACCTCGACATGCGCCGCTTCATGGGCCTGCTCGACGGCAAGGACGACCCGAAGAGCCTCAAGGACGGCTCCGGCCGCAAGGCCGACACCTGGGACGGCATCGGCTACCGCGAGGTCAGCGGCCGCAGCAACAGCGGCCGGGTGCTGGTGCGCACCTCCAGCGTCTGCGAGTCCAACTCGGCCGGCACCTATCTGAGCATCCTGTCCTTCGTCGCGGGCGGGAACACCACCCCCGGCACGACGGACACCGACGACCCCGAGGCCGCCTCCGCCGCCGTACGCAGGCTCGCCGAGAAGGTCAAGCCCCTGATCGACCTCCAGGGCATGTGGGCCGACGAACAGGCCGACAGCTACTTCTCCGACCTGGGCGAGAGCATCGCACCCGTCTCGGTCATCTACGAACACCAGTACCTGGCCCACCAGATCGAGTACCACGACAGACACCACCGGCAGGACACCGGCCGCGTCCTGCTCTACCCCACCCCCTACGCCCTCACCGAGCCCCAGCTGATTTCCCTGAGCCCCCAGGGCGACCGGCTCGTCGACCTGATGCAGAACGACCCCGAACTCCGCGACCGCGCCGTCGAACTCGGCTTCCGGGTGCGGTTCAGCGGCGAGGACGGCACCAGCGAGCGGCTCAACGCGTACCTGCGCGACCACGGCATCCAGGTGCCCCGGCAGAACACCGACCGGACCAAGGTGTACGAGCCCGCCCTGGACGTCCTGGAGGACATCATCACCTACGTCGGCGACTGCCCGCCGCCGGTCGAGGACGACCGATGAGCCGGTACGCACGGGCCGTTCGCACCGCCTGCCTGGCCCTCGCCCTGCTCCTGCCCGCCGCCCTCACCACCGCGTGCGGCGGGGGCGACGACACCCGGGTCACCCTGCGCGTCCTCGCCAGCCCCGAACTCGCCGACGTGGCACCGCTGCTGGACGACCTCGCACGGGACACCGGGGTCCGCCTCGACATGTCGTACGAGGCCACCGCCGACCTGGCCGGGCAGCCGACCGCCGCCGGGACGTCGTCGCACTCCTCGCACTCCTCGTACGACCTCGCCTGGCCGGTCTCGGACCGGTCGTTCCTGCTGCGGCTGCAGGCGTCGGGGAAGAGCGCGGCGCGGCCCGAGTCGACGCCGATCATGCGCTCCCCGGTGGTGGTCGGGCTCACTCCCTCGGTCGCCCAGCGGCTCCGCAAGGGGGTGCCCGGGGGCCGGCTGACCTGGGCGGACATCGCGGACGCGGCCGCCCGGGGCGTCGTGCGGTTCGGGATGGCCGACCCGCGGCGCAGCGACACCGGGCGGGCCGCGCTGGTCGGTGTGGCCACGGCGGCGGCCGGCACCGGCAGCGCCCTGCGCGCACAGGACGTCTCCTGCGACCGGCTGCGGGGCTTCCGCTCCGGCCAGACCCTGACCGGCGCCAGCTCCCGCGACCTGCTGGCCGGCTACCCGGCCCACCAGGACCGGGCCAACGCCCTGATCGCCCACGAGTCCGAACTGCTCTCCCTGAACGCCACGAAGAAGCTGCGCGAACCCCTGGAGATCGTCCGTCCCGACGACGGCATGGTGCTCTCCGACTTCCCGCTGCTGCTCCTCCACCCGGCGCAACGGGAGGCCTACCGCAAGGTGGTGGACTGGCTGCTCGGCGCCGACGCACAGCGCAGGCTGATGGAGACGACGCACCGGCGGCCGGTCGACCCGGACGTCACCCCGGCACCCGCGCTGCGCGCCTCCGTCGGCAACGCCCTGTCCTTCCCGGACCGGCTCGCCGTCGTCGAGCAACTGGTCGACGACTACGGCGATCCCACCGACCCGACCGCCGACCAGGTGGTGTTCCTGCTGGACTTCTCCACCTCGATGCGCGGCAGGCGGATCGCCGGACTGCGCGCCGCGTTCGCGGGACTGAGCGGCGCCGACCGGTCCGCCGGCGGCAAGTTCACCCGCTTCTACCGGGGGGAGCGGCTCACCGTCGTCCGCTTCGGCGGCCGGGTCCTGCAGGAGCGCACGGTGACCGTCCGCGACGACGCCGATCTGCGTGCCCTCGGCCGGGTGGTCGCCGACGGCGGCTTCGACGACGCCACCGCCGTGTGGTCGGCGCTGGACCGCGGCTACCGGATCGCCGCCGACGCGGTGCGCGCACAGCCCGAACGGCCGGTGGCGATCGTCCTGATGACCGACGGCGAGAGCAACTCGGGCCTGTCCTACGGGGAGTTCCTGCACCGGTACGAGGCGCTCGGCCGCACGGCCCAGGCGGTGCCGACGTTCACCGTTCCGTTCGGAGAGGCCGACGCCGGTGCCCTGGAGCGGGCCGCCAAGGCCACCGGGGGCCGTATGGTCGACGCCGGGCTCTCCTCCCTCTCCGAGGCCTTCAAGGAGATCCGTGGCTGCCGTTGACAGCGAGTGGTGGGGCGTGTGGGGGTGGCCGTGGGCCCTCCTGTGGGCGCTGACGGTCCTGGGCTGGGCGGTCCTCGCCGGGTACGGCGTGACGGTGTTCGTCCGCCGGCGGCGCAGCCGCGGGGGCGGGCGGACCGTCCACGGCATGTGCTTCTACCTGCACGAGCAGCGGGTGATGGACCTCTTCCAGAGCGGCGGCTTCGCGGCGGCCCTGGAGCAGGAGGTCGCCGACCGCACCAACGTCACCACCGGGTTCGGGCTCAGGGGCCGGCTCGGCATCGGGGACGGGAGCGCGACCCAGGACATCACCCGGGAACGCGTCACGAAGTACGTCAGGCAGAACACCCCGATCACCGTGATCAGGCTGCTCATGGACACCATGCGCAAGGAGGACGTGATCGTCGACGCCGACCTGCTCACCGACCGGCTCGTGCCCAACCGGGCGCTCGGCGAGCGGCTGCGGGAGCGGCACGCCGAGCGGGTCGCGCTGAGCGACGTGATGTCGGAGTTCGTCTGGGTCACCGGCCGCTTCACCGCCCGCAGGCTGGGCGACCGCACCCTGGTGCTGCGGGCCGGCTACGGGGTCGCCCCGGACGAGCCGGCCCACGTCAGGATGACCTGCTCGGTCTCCGGGGTCCGCGAGGAGTTCCGGGACGAGGAGTACCCGGACGGCGTCGAGTTCCAGGCCCGCTGCCTGGGCAAGGTGCGCAGCTGGAACCGCCAGGCCCGGGAGCTGACCCTGGACCCGCTCGCCGTCTTCCGCTGAACCGCCGACGCCGGACAGCCTCTAGGAGTTGAGCTCGGCCAGCACCCGCAGGGTGTGCGGGTCCGGTGCCAGGGCCAGCAGGTCGGTCACCGGGCCCTTGCGCCACAACTCCAGCCGCTCGGCGATGCGTTCGCGCGGGCCGACCAGCGAGATCTCGTCGGCGAACGCGTCCGGCACCGCCAGCACGGCCTCCTCCCGCCGCCCGGACAGGAAGAGCTCCTGGATCCGCCGCGCCTCCTCCTCGTACCCCATGCGGGCCATCAGGTCGGCGTGGAAGTTGCGGGCCGCGTGGCCCATGCCGCCGATGTAGAAACCGAGCATGGCCTTCACGGGCAGCAGCCCCGCCGCCACGTCGTCGCAGACCTTGACCTGCGCCATGGGCGCGACCAGGAAGCCCTCCGGGAGGTCGGCGACCGCCGGGCCGTACACCTCGGGCCGGCTCGGCGCCCAGTACAGCGGCAGCCAGCCGTCGGCGATCCGGACCGTCTGGGCGACGTTCTTCGGCCCCTCGGCGCCGAGCAGGACCGGCAGGCCGGCCCGGAGGGGATGGGTGATCGGCTTCAGCGGCTTGCCGAGGCCGGTCGCGTCCGGCCCCCGGTACGGGAGGGGGTGGTAGCGCCCGTCCACCGCCACCGGCCCCTCCCGGCGCAGCACCTGGCGTACGACGTCCACGTACTCCCTGGTCGCGGTCAGCGGCGACGTCGGGAACGGGCGGCCGTACCAGCCCTCGACCACCTGCGGCCCGGACAGCCCGAGCCCCAGCAGCATCCGGCCCCCGGACAGATGGTCCAGGGTCAGCGCGTGCATCGCGGTGGTGGTCGGCGACCTGGCCGCCATCTGGGCAACGGCCGTACCCAGCTTGATCGTCGAGGTCTGCGCGGCGATCCAGGTGAGCGGGGTGAAGGCGTCCGAGCCCCAGGACTCCGCCGTCCACACCGAGTCGTACCCGAGCCGCTCCGCCTCCCGCGCCAGCGGCACATGGTCGGCGGAGGGCCCACGCCCCCAGTAGCCGAGTGCCAACCCGAGCCGCATGGCCGCCTCCTGACCGCACGCCGGACAATCGCCGGGCGACTGTACGACAACGGCCCCTCACCCGGAAGGGCAAGGGGCCGTATGTGCCGGGCTGTTCAGCCGCGCTGGATCCCGGAGGTGTCCTGCAGCACGCCGCGGCGGCCGTCCTGGGTCTGGGCCACCAGGGCGGCGCCGCGCTGTTCGACCGCCAAGTACCAGGTGCCGGGCGCCAGTTCGGCGATCGGAGCGGTCGAACCGTCCTCCGCGAACAGCGGCCGCGCCACCGGGACGGCGAACCAGAACGGCGAGAAGTCCGCGGCCGGCTGCGGCTGTTGCTGCGCGGCGGCCGGGGGCTGCTGCTGGCCGTACGGCTGGCCGGGCTGCGGCTGGGCGGCGTAGGGCTGGCCGGGCTGCGGGGCAGCGGCACCCGGGTAGCCGTAGCCGCCGGGGGGCTGGGCGCCGTAGGGCTGCGGGGCCGGCGGCTTGGGGGCCGGGACCAGGGCCGCCTGGAGGGCGGGGACGAGCGGGGTGGCGATCGCGGCCGCGGCCAGCACCAGCGTCGCGATCAGGCCGAGGATCAGACCGGAACCCGCGCCGATGTCGGCGCCGTTGAACTGGTCGCTGAACGCGCCCAGCGGGTCGATGGTCGACCAGAACGCCGTCCACACGGAGAACACGGTGAGGCCGACGCCGATCTGGCCCAGGTCGAGGCCGACGAACTTGAACGGCTGCGGCAGTGCCCGGGCGAGGACGATCAGGACCGCGCCGGCGATGCCGCCGACGTACATGCTCATCACCAGGCCGAGGTTGTCCCAGGCGTTCGGGGCACCGCTGCCGGACTTGTCGAACGTGTCGAGGAACGACGCGACGAACAGCAACACCGCTGCTCCGATCACCGCACCGTCGCCTCTAGTGAGAGAGCGGATATTCACTTCAGGTCCTTCGTGGGTCGTCTCGTCGGCGGAGGAGGCGTCGCGAGGATCTGCCCCTCATCATAGGAATCGATCGTAGGAAGGACACTATCGTCCGAACGATCAGGGTGTCCGCCCGGAGGGGCCCGCCGTTGCCTACCCGCGCAGGAAACTCACGATTCCCTCAGAGATTCCCTGCGCCGCCTTCTGCCGCCAGGCACCGCTGGTCAACAGTGCCGCGTCCTTGCTATCGCGCATGTTGCCGCACTCGATGAACACCTTGGGAACCGTTGACAGATTGAGACCGCCGAGATCCTTGCGTACGTCGAGACCGGTGCCGTTGCCGACGTAGTTGGAGGGCGCGCTGCCCGTGACCCTCGCGAAGTCGCTCTCGACGCGCTCGCCGAGGGCGCGGGAGGAGGCGAGGATCGGGCGGGTGTCGGCGGCGCCGGAGTGCACCGAGGCCGGGAGGATGACGTGGAAGCCGCGGTCGCCCTCCGGGGCGCCGTCCGCGTGGATGGAGATCGCCGCGTCGGCGTGCGCGGCGTTGCCGATCTCGGCCCGCTTGTTCACGCACGGTCCCCAGGCGGGCCGGTCCCCGTCGTGGGTGAACTTCACCGTGGCACCCTGCCGCTCCAGCAGGGTCCGCAGCCGGTGCGCGACGTCGAGGGTGAAGCGGGCCTCGGTGTACCCGGCGTTGGTGGAGGTGCCCGTAGTGTCGCACTCCTTCCAGTTCGTCCCGATGTTCACCTTCTGGTTGATCTCGGACGTGTGCTGGAAGTTCCCCGGGTTGTGCCCCGGGTCGATGACGACGACCTTGCCCCGCAACGGTCGGGCCGCACTCGCGCTCGGGCTCGCACCGGGCACCTTGGCGTCGTCGGACGGCGCCGCGGCCGCCGACTCGGGCACCGCCGCGCCCGCCTGCCCGGCACCGCTCCCGCCGGGCTTGCCGACCCCCTCGTACAGCACCCAGCCGAGCAGTGCACCGGGCACCAGCGCGGCCAGACCGACGGCGAGCGGCGCCCGCCGGAACCGGCGCTGCTGTGGGGGATCGAATCCCGGTCCTGTGTACGACACGTCTGCGACTCTAACCGCGCCCTCAGATCCCCGCCCCCGTTCGCCGCAGGACGCGCAGCGAGTCGTGGGCCGAGACCTCAGTGAAGGCGCCCGACCCCAGGGCGCGGAGGTAGACGCGGTAAGGGGCCTGCCCGGTGAACTCGTCCTTCGGGTCCGGGAAGACGTCGTGGATCAGAAGGAGCCCGCCTTGGGCCACATGGGGGGCCCAGCCCTCGTAGTCGGCGGTGGCGTGCTCGTCGGTGTGGCCGCCGTCGATGAAGACGAAGCCGAGCGGGGAGTTCCAGAACGCGGCGATCTGCGGGGAGCGGCCGACTACGGCGACGACGTGGTCCTCCAGGCCGGCCCGGTGCAGGGTGCGGCGGAAGGCGGGCAACGTGTCCATCAGCCCGATCTCCGGGTCGACCGTCTCCGGGTCGTGGTAGTCCCAGCCCGGCTGCTGCTCCTCGCTGCCCCGGTGGTGGTCGACGGTGAGCGCGGTGACCCCGGCCGCGCGGGCCGCGTCGGCCAGCAGGACCGTCGAGCGCCCGCAGTACGTCCCGACCTCCAGCAACGGGAGGCCGAGCCGCCCCGCCTCGACGGCGGCCGCGTACAGGGCGAGCCCCTCACCGACGGGCATGAACCCCTTCGCCGCCTCGAACGCGGCCAGGATCTCGGGCTTGGGGGCTGCCGCGGTCATGGGCTTCCTTTCACTCCTCGCTCGTACGACTCACTCGTGACGCGTGACTCCCGACGCGTGACTCGTACGACTGTCCGGACCTCCATGCTGCCGCACCCGCACCGCAAGCCGGCCGGCCGGGGTGCGCGGCGGCACCGCCGGCCCACCCCGTGCGTCGCCGCGCGGGGTGGGCCGGAGCGGCGCCACGCCCGCCAAACCGGCTGTGTGTCACCGGAGTTGACCGCGGGGACTGGCTCTCAAGTGCACTCCAAGACCTACACTGACGCCGCCAACCCACCCCACCTGTGACGGAGCACCGGCATGCGCTATCGCGTCCTCGGCAAGACCGGCATCGAGGTCAGCACCCACTGCCTGGGCACGATGATGTTCGGAGGCATCGGCAACCCCGACCACGAGGACGGTGCCCGCGTCATCCACGCGGCGCTCGACGCCGGCATCAACTTCGTGGACACCGCCGACATGTACTCGGCCGGTGAGTGCGAGGAGATCGTCGGCAAGGCACTCAAGGGCAGGCGCGACGACGTGGTGCTGGCCACGAAGGTGCACTTTCCGCTGGGGGAGGGCCGCAACCGCAGCGGCAACTCGCGCCGCTGGATCGTCAAGGCCGTCGAGGACAGCCTGCGGCGGCTGGACACCGACTGGATCGACCTCTACCAGGTGCACCGCCCCGACCACACCACCGACATCGAGGAGACGCTGTCCGTCCTCGGCGACCTGGTGACGGCGGGGAAGATCCGGGCCTTCGGCTGCTCCACGTTCCCCGCCGAGGAGCTCGTCGAGGCGCACCACGTGGCGGAGCGGCGCGGGCTGATGCGGATGCGCACGGAGCAGCCGCCGTACTCGCTTCTCGCCCGCGGCATCGAACGGGCCGTGCTGCCCACCGCGCGGCGCCTCGGCATGGGCGTGCTGACCTGGTCGCCGCTCGCCTCCGGATTCCTCTCTGGCGCCCACCGCGAGGGCCGGCCGGTCGACCTCACCACCGGCCGGGCCAAGCTCTCCCCGCAGCGCTTCGACCCCGCCGCCCCCGGCAACGCCGCGAAGTACGCGGCCGTCGAGCGGCTCGTCGCGCTCACCGAGGAGGTGGGCTGCACCCTGCCGGAGCTGGCCGTCGCCTTCCCGCTGGTGCACCCGGCCGTGACCTCGGTGATCATCGGCCCGCGCACCATGGACCAGCTCACCGCGCTGCTCAAGGGGGCCGAGCTGGTCCTCGACGACGAGGTGCTCGACCGCATCGACGAGATCGTGGCCCCCGGCACCGACCTCTACCGGGCCGACGGCGTCTGGCAGCCACCGTCCCTCACCGACCCGGCCGCCCGCAGGCGCCCGACCGGGGAGCGCGCGGCGGCGGGCTGACGAGCGCCCCTTCAGGGGCGCGGGGAACTGCGCGACCAGCCACGACGGCGCCGCAGACGGCAGACGGCAGACGGCACATCGCGGCACGTCCCAGCGCAGCGCTCCGGCCCCATAGCAAGTGGGGGCGGCCCCGGACTACTCGCGGCCACCCCCACGGAGTGCTACGCGCTGACCGTCTCCCCCGGCAGCGCCAGGTCCAGGTCGACCGCGCGGTCGTCCCCGGCGTGGGTCGCCGACGAGGCGAGCGGACCGTGGCCCGCGGCCTTCGCGGCCAGGACGTACGCCCCCTCGGCCGGCACCGCGAGCGCGTACGTGCCGTCCTCGGCGGACAGCGTCGCCCCCGCCTGCCGCCCCCGCCGGTCGATCAGGGTCACCTTGGCGCGGGCCACCGGCCCGCCCGCGGCGTCCAGGACCCGGCCGCGGAAGCCCCGCAGCACCTCCTCGGCGCCCGCGAGCACGGCGTCCTCCTCGCTGCTGGCCCGCAGCTGCGTGTGCTGGGCGACCTCGGCCGGCCGGCTCCGCCTGGGCAGCAGCAGGGCGAGCACCAGGCCCACCGCGACCGCGCCCGTGGCGATCAGGAACGAGACCCGGAAGCCGTGCATGGTCGGGACGGCGACACCGCCCACGTGGTTCGCCGTGTTGGCCAGCACCATGCCGATGACGGCGCTGGACACGGACGTACCGATGGACCGCATCAGCGTGTTGAGGCCGTTCGCCGCGCCGGTCTCCGAGGCCGGGACCGCGCCGACGATGAGCGCCGGGAGGGAGGAGTAGGCGAGGCCGATGCCGGCGCCGAGGACGACCGCGATGACCAGGCTCTGCCAGGCCGCGCTCATCAGGCCGAGACCGGCGCCGTAGCCGATGCCGATGATCAGCATGCCGAGGATCAGGGTGGTCTTCGGGCCGTACTTGGCGGACAGGCGGGCGTAGACCGGCGCCGTGAACATCATCGTCAGGCCCAGGGGAGCGACCAGCAGACCGGCGGTGACCATCGACTGGCCGAGGCCGTAGCCGGTGGCCTTCGGGAGCTGGAGCAGCTGCGGCAGGACCAGCGAGACGACGTAGAAGCTGACGCCCACCATGATCGAGGCGAGGTTCGTGAAGAGCACCGCCGGGCGGGCCGTGGTGCGCAGGTCGACCAGCGGGGCGGAGTGGCGCAGTTCGAAGACGCCCCAGAGGAGGAGGACGGCCACCGAGGCGGCGAACAGGCCCAGCGTGGTGCCGGACGACCAGCCCCAGTCGCTGCCCTTGGTGATGGGCAGCAGGAGCAGCACCAGACCGGCCGACAGGCCGATCGCGCCGGCCACGTCGAAGGAGCCCTCCGCGCGCATCGGGGATTCCGGTACGACGAGGAAGGTCAGGGCTATGGAGAGCACGCCGAGGCCGGCCGCGCCGTAGAACAGGGCGTGCCAGTCCATGTGCTGGGCCACCAGGGCCGCGGCGGGCAGCGCGAGGCCGCCGCCGACGCCGATCGAGGAGCTCATCAGGGCCATCGCCGAGCCGAGCTTCTCGCGCGGCAGCATGTCGCGCATCAGGCCGATGCCCAGCGGGATCGCGCCCATGGCGAAGCCCTGGAGGGTCCGGCCCGCGATCATCGTGAGCAGGTCACTGGTGAGCGCGCTGACCAGCGCGCCGACCACCATCACGGCGAGGCTCAGGACCAGCATCCGCCGCTTGCCGTAGAGGTCGCCGAGGCGACCCATGATCGGGGTGGCGACGGCGCCCGACAGCAGCGTCGAGGTCAGGACCCAGGTGGCGTTGCTGGGTTCGGTGCCCAGCAGCTGCGGGAGGTCCTTGATGACCGGAACGAGCAGGGTCTGCATCACCGCGACCACGATGCCCGCGAAGGCGAGGACCGGGACCACGGCCCCGCTCGCGCCCCGGGTGGGCTGGTCGGTCGTCGTGTGCGTCATTGAGTGGGGCCTCCGGGCCGAGAGAGTGACGGAAGGTGGTGACGGAGAGGGAGCCGTAGCGGGTTAAGTGCAAGGTAAACCTCGTATGCACAGGCAACTATTCCGTTGCTTCGAGCTGCTAACGAATCCTTGACCGTCCCATGGGTTTCTGATCCGCCGTCAGGGTCTGGCCTGTTTGTGGAACGTGTTCTAATCTCCCGCGTCATGGCTGCTGTGAAGGCGTATGTCGCCGGGGTCGGAATGACCAAGTTCGAGAAGCCCGAGAGTCGGGACTGGCAGTACTGGGACATGGTCCGGGAGGCCGGTGGCTCCGCGCTCGCCGACGCCGGGATCACCTACCGCGAGGTGGAACAGGTTCCCGTCGGCTACTGCTTCCAGCCCTCCACCGCGGGCCAGCGCGCCGCCTATGAACTGGGTCTCACCGGCGTCCCCGTCTACAACGTCAACAACAACTGCGCCACCGGCGCGACCGCCCTGATGCTCGCCCGCCAGCTGGTGGAGGGCGGTGCGGCCGACTGCGTCCTCGCCCTCGGCTTCGAGAAGATGAAGAGGGGCGCGCTGGGGAGCGGGGCCGACGATGGCGACTTCTCGACCTCCCCCGTCGCCCGGCACTACGGCGTCATGGCCGCCCGGCACGGCTTCGAGATGACCCCGCCCACCGCGCAGATCTTCGGCGACGCGGCCCGCGAACACATGGAGCGGTACGGCACCACCGAGGCGCAGCTCGCCGCCGTGGCCGCCAAGAACCACCGGCACTCCGCGGACAACCCGTACGCCCAGTTCCAGGACGTGTACGACGTCGCCGGCATCCTCGCCTCCCGCACCGTCCACCGCCCGCTCACCAAACTCCAGTGCTCGCCCACCTCCGACGGCGCGGCGGCGGCCGTGGTCGTCTCCGAACGGTTCGCCGAACGGCGCGGGCTCACCGGGCTCGTCGAGATCGTCGCGCAGGCGATGACGACCGACACCGAGGAGTCCTTCGCGTCCGGCTCGTGCGTCGACGTCGTCGGACAGCCGATGTCCCGGGCGGCGGCCCGCCAGGTGTACGACCGCGCCGGCCTCGGCATCGAGGACGTCGACGTGGTCGAACTGCACGACTGCTTCTCGGTCAACGAGCTGCTGACCTACGAGGCGCTCGGCATGTGCGCCGTCGGCGAGTCGGGCAAACTCGTGGAGTCCGGCGCGACCACGTACGGCGGGCGCTGGGTGGTGAACCCGTCCGGCGGGCTCATCTCCAAGGGGCATCCGCTGGGCGCGACGGGACTCGCGCAGACCGCCGAACTGGTGTGGCAGCTGCGCGGCACGGCCGGCGACCGGCAGGTGCCCGGCGCCCGCGTGGGGCTCGCGCACAACATCGGGCTGGGCGGGGCGGCGGTGGTGACGCTGTTCCGGCGGGCGGGGTAGGGCCAGGGCGTACGGCCGGGGACCGAGGCCGGGTGGGCCGAAAAGCCGATGCAAGGACCGTAACCGGCTTGAGAGCATGACGCCCATGCTCGAAGCCGCGGACACCTCGCACATATCCCGCCGTATCGCGCCCCCCACCTGGCTCGTGGTGTCGCTGGCGTGCGCCGGGCAGTTCCTGGTCGTGCTCGACGTGTCCGTGGTCAACGTGGCGCTTCCGTCGATGCGCGCCGACCTGGGGCTGAGCGCCTCCGGGCTGCAGTGGGTGGTGAACGCGTACGCCATCGCCTTCGCCGGGTTCATGCTGCTCGGCGGGCGGGCCGGCGACCTGTACGGCCGCAAGCGGATGTTCCTGGTCGGGCTCGGCCTGTTCACGCTGGCCTCGCTCGGCGGCGGACTCGCCCAGGACGGCTGGCAGCTGCTGCTCGCCCGCGCCGTGCAGGGTCTCGGCGCGGCGGTCCTCGCGCCCTCGACGCTGACCCTGCTCACGGCCGCCGTGCCGGAGGGGCCCGCCCGGGCGCGGGCGATCGCCACCTGGACGGCGGTCGGCGCCGGGGGCGGCGCGGCCGGCGGACTGGTCGGCGGGGTGCTGGTGGACGTGCTGTCCTGGCGCTGGGTGCTGCTGATCAACGTGCCGGTGGGCGCACTGGTCCTCGCCGGGTCCGTGCGGTGGCTGACGGAGAGCCGGGCCGGCGACGGCCGGCGCCTCGACCTGCCCGGCGCACTGCTGGTGACAGCGGGCCTCGGCACCCTGGCGTACGGCATCTCGCAGACCGAGGGGGCCGGCTGGACGGCGGCCCGGACCCTGCTCCCGCTCGTCGCCGGACTCGCGCTGCTCGGTCTGTTCCTGTACGTCGAGGCGCGTACGGCGGCCCCGCTGATGCCGCTCGGACTGCTCGGCCGGCGGCCGGTGGCGTCGGCCAACGCGGCCATGCTGGTGTCCGGTTCGGCGATGTTCTGCATGTGGTACTTCATGACGCTCTACGCCCAGAACGTCCTCGGCTACACCCCGCTGGAGGCCGGTCTCGCCCTGGTGCCCAGCTCGGTCGCGGTGCTCGTCGGCTCCAAGACGGCGCCGCGGCTGATGCGGCGGGCGGGGGCGCGGACGGTGGCGGTGACCGGCACCCTGGTCGCGGCGACCGGGTTCGCCTGGCAGTCGACGATGGGCGCGCACGGCTCCTATGCGACGGCCATCATGTTCCCCGGCATCCTGATGCTGCTCGGCGCGGGCCTGGCCGCGACCCCGCTGGCCGCGCTCGCCACGTCCGGGGCGGCGCCGACGGAGGCCGGGCTGCTCTCGGGGCTGGTCAACACCTCCCGCACGATGGGCGGTTCGCTGGGGCTCGCGGTGATGTCGACGGTCGCGGCGGCCCGGACGGGCGGGGCGGCCGGGGCGACCGCCCTGACGGAGGGGTACGCGGCCGTCTTCCGCGCCGGCACCGGGGTGCTGCTGGCCGGGGCGGTGCTGATGCTGCTGTGGCTGCCGCGCCGGACGGTCTTCGCGAAGTAGGCCGGGGCGCCGTCGCGACGTGGGCCGGTGGGCTGCGGCGACGTGGGCCGGTGGGCTGCGGCGACGTGGGCCGATCGACTGCCGCGTAGTGGGCCGATCGACTGCCGTGTAGTGGGCCGGAGAATTCTGGCGCGGGGGGCAACGGTCCGGGCGGCTCGTGGACTCCTTCTTACATCTAGGAGGTGCCCATGGGGGAGCGGAAGGACGCTCGGAACGAGGAGTTCCAGAGCTTCATGATCGGCCGCTGGCCGCGGCTGTTGCGTACGGCATTTCTCCTCACGGGGGAGCAGCACGCCGCCGAGGACCTGGTCCAGTCGACGCTCGAACAGGTCTTCGTGGCCTGGCGGAGGGTCGGCTCGGCCGACGACCCGGAGGCGTACGTGCGGCGCGTGATGATCAACGCGCACGCGCGCAGGCACAGAAGGAAACTCAAGGAGTTCCTCGCGCCGAAGGACGACTCGGGCCTGGTGCGCGAGGTGCCGGACACGGGAGACCGGATCGCCCAGGCCGACGACCGCAGCACCCTGCTCAAGGCGCTCGCCGAGCTGCCGCCACGGCAGCGGGAGGCGGTGGTGCTGCGCTACTGGGAGGACCTGACGGAGACCCAGGCGGCGGAGGCGATGGGCTGCTCGGTCGGCACGGTCAAGAGCAACGCGGCCAAGGGGATCGCGAAACTCCGTGCCATACCGGGACTGGCCGAGATGGTGACGCAGGGAGGGCGTAACTGATGAGCGGGAACCGGGAGAACCACGGCATGACACAGACGGAGTCGGACATCGCCCTCCTCCTCGCGGACGCCGCGGACGAGGTCGAGATCGGTATAGCCCCCGTCCAGTCGGTGCTGCGCGGCGGGCGTCGGCGCCGGGCACGGCGATGGGCGATGGCGGCGGCCACGGCGGTGGTGGTGCTGGGCGGATCGGCGGGGGCCACGCTGGCGTTCGCGGGGCTGCCCGGGGAGCACCGGACACAGGTTGCGGCACACCCGGCATCTCCCGAGGCGCGGCATGTGTACGAGCCGCAGCGGACCGAGCTGGCGCGGGGGACCTACCAGGGCAAGGAGTGGAGCGTCAGCGTCCAGGTGTGGGGAGCGCCGCGCAACGAGACGGAGGCGGACCGGCAGTTCGACGCCATGGCCGAGCTGGGGCTGAAGCCGGCGGATGCCCGCAAGCCCGCCGACCTGATCGGCAAGGTCTCGTTCTTCGCGACCCGGGGCTGGGGTGAGGAGCACGCCCAGCAGGTCATGTTCAACACCGTCCGCACACTGGAGTCCTACGCCGGCACGGACCTGGAGTCCATCGCGACCCGGTTCTCGTCCGACCCCGCGAGCTCGGGGCGGCTGGTGATCGGCATGGTCGCCAAGACCGCCCAGGAGGTCACCTGCGACTGGAAGGACGGGCGGACCAGCGTGGCCCGCCCCGCCGTGGGCTTCTCGGCACACGACGACGGAAACGCGATCCGCGCGGTCGGCGGCTTCCCGACGGCGAACTGGTTCGTCTGCGTGGCCCCGCAGGGCACGGCCTACCAGTCGGCGGAGGTGACGAAGTAACGCCTTCGGCCGACCTGCCCGGAGGTCACAGCCACCCCTGCTGCCGGGCCTCCCGCACCGCCTCCGCGCGGTTGCGGGTGCCGGTCTTGCCGATCGCGGCGGAGAGGTAGTTGCGGACCGTCGACTCCGACAGATGCAGCTTCGCCGCGATGTCGGCGACGGTCGCGCCGTCCACCGACGCCTTCAGCACGTCGCACTCGCGGGCGGTGAGCGGGCTCGGCCCGGCGCTGAGCGCGGCCGCGGCGAGCGCCGGGTCGACCACGGTCTCCCCGGTGAGCACCCGCCGGATCGCCTGGGCGAGTTCCTCCACCGGACCGTCCTTGACGAGGAACCCGGCCGCCCCGGCCTCCATCGCCCGGCGCAGATAGCCCGGCCGCCCGAAGGTGGTGAGGATCAGCACCCGGCAGTCCGGTGCCTGCTCGCGCAGCTCGGCCGCCGCCTCCAGGCCGCTGATGCCCGGCAGTTCGATGTCGAGGAGGGCCACGTCGGGCCGGTGGGCCAGCGCCGCGTCCGTGATGGCGTCGCCCGTCCCGACCTGGGCGACGACCTCGATGTCCGGCTCCATCCCGAGCAGTAAGGCGAGAGCCCCGCGCATCATCCCCTGGTCCTCGGCGAGCAGCACCCTGATGGACTTGGCGGGCCGGTGGTCCCGGGGCATCTCGTTCGCAGGCTCGTACACAGCCCAAGCCTAGCTCCGGACCCGGCCATTAAAGAGTGGTTATTGTTCCGCGCCGCAGGGCTTGACGGCGGTTGACCGTGCTCAAACAATCACCTCTGCAATTCCCTGAATGACCGGCGAATGGTCGGTATTTCGACAGCTGAATAGGTTCGGTATTTCGATCGAACAACGTTCGGGATACCGGACGGCAAGCACCCGCACCGCCCTACGAGGAACCAAGAAGAGGTGCACCGTGTTCTCAGTGCCTGCACGAGTCCTGCGCTCCTGTCCGCCGCGCGTCAGGAGAGCCGTGCTGTCCGCGCTCGCGGCGTTCGCGACCGTCGCCGCGCTCGTCGTCGGGGCCGGCGCCCCCGAGGCGGCCGCCGCGAGTTCGCTGCCCTGTGACGTCTACGCCGCCGCCGGCACCCCGTGCGTCGCCGCGCACAGCATGGTCCGGGCGCTGTACTCGTCGTACAGCGGCTCCCTCTACCAGGTGCAGCGCGCCTCGGACAGCGCCACCGCCAACATCGGCCTGCTGGCCACCGGCGGCTACGCCAACGCGGCCGCGCAGAACTCCTTCTGCGCCGGTACGACCTGCATCATCACCAGGATCTACGACCAGTCCAGTAAGCACAACGACCTCACGGTCGAGGGTGCCGGCGGGGCCGGCGCGGCCGATGTCGGGGCCCCCGCGGACGCGCTGCCGGTGACCGTCGGCGGGCACCAGGTCTACGGCCTGGAGATCTCGGCCGGCATGGGCTACCGGGACAACTCGACCTCGGGCGTCGCCACCAACGGCGGTGCCGAGGGGATGTACATGGTCACCTCCGGCACCCATGTCAACGGCAGCTGCTGCTTCGACTACGGCAACGCCGAGACCAACAACAAGGACACCGGCAACGGCCACATGGACGCCATCAACTTCGGCACCGAGTGCTGGTTCTCGCCCTGCTACGGCTCCGGCCCCTGGGTGCAGGCGGACCTGGAGAACGGGCTGTTCCAGTCCAACCTCGGCTACAGCACCAACTCGTCCAACACCGGCACCGGCGCGATACCGTTCGTCACCGCGTTGCTGAAGAACAACGGGCAGGACCATTTCGCACTGAAATGGGGAAACGCGCAATCGGGCGGTCTCACCACCACCTATTCCGGCAGTGAGCCCAGCACCAGCAGCGGTTACTCCCCGATGCACCAGGAGGGCGCGATCGTCCTCGGCACCGGCGGCGACAACAGCAACGGCTCCATCGGCTCGTTCTTCGAGGGCGTGATGACCTCCGGCATCCCGACCGACGCCGCCGACGACACCGTCCAGTCCAACATCGTCTCCGTCGGCTACGGCGGTGCGACCGGCTCCACCGGCACCCTCGGCTCCGCCTCGGAGATCTCCCTGAAGGCCACGACGTCCTGCTGCACCGCCGACTATGTGCGCCACCAGAACAACGCCGGCGTGCTGTCCGCCATCACCTCCGGCAGCTCCGCCCTGGACAAGGGCGACGCCACCTGGATCGTCCGCCCCGGCCTCGCCGACAGCTCCTGCGTCTCCTTCGAGTCCCGGAACTACCCCGGCGACTACCTGCGGCACTACAACTACAAGATCTACCGGCAGCCCATGGACGGCACCACCACGTATCGGCAGGACGCCACCTTCTGCCCGACGACCGGCAAGAGCGGCACGGGCACGTCCTTCGCCTCGTACAACTACCCGACGAAATACCTCCGCCACTACAACTACAACCTCTACATAGCGAGCGACGGCGGTTCCAACGCCTGGGACAGCGCCACCTCGTGGACCGACGACGTGAGCTGGGTCGTCAGCTCGCCGTGGGCGCCGTAGGAGCCGTGTGAGCCGTCGAGGCCAGCAGCTCCAGCGCCTCGGTGGGGAGTTCCGCGGTGACCGTGAAGCCGCCGCGCGGCGCCGGGCCGGCCCTCAGGGAGCCGCCCGCCGCCGCGAGGCGCTCGGTCAGCCCCTGCAGACCGGTGCCGCCGATGCCCTCCCGGCAGGGCTCGGCGGCCACCGCGCCCGGGCCGTCGTCGGTGACCGTCAGCCGGGCCCGCCCGGCGGCGCCGTCGACGGTGATCTCGCAGCGCGTGGCGCCGCTGTGCCGGACCACGTTGGTGACCGCCTCGCGCACCACCCAGCCGAGCAGCGTCTCGGTCTGCGGGGCGAGCGGCGCCCCCGACTGCCGGACCGCCGGCTCGACGCCCGCCGCCTTGAGGGCCGAGCGGGCCCGGGCCAGATCGGCGGCCAGGCTGCCCTCCCGGTAGCCGGTCACCGCCTCCCGGATCTCGGTCAGCGCCTGCCGGCCGACCGACTCGATGTCGGAGATCTGCGTCAGCGCCGCGTCCAGGTCACGGGGCGCGACCCGGCGGGCCGCCTCCGACTTCACGACGATCACCGAGAGGGTGTGCCCGAGCAGGTCGTGCAGATCCCGGGAGAAGCGCAGCCGCTCCTTCTCCACCGCCCGCCGGGCCAGCTCCTCGCGCGCGGCGCGCAGCTCCCGCACGGCCTCGGAGAGGGAGAGGATCGCGGCGGTGATCATCGTCGACAGGAAGGTGCCGTAGGCGATGGTGATGGCGTCGGAGCCGTCCCGGTACCAGGAGACCGCGCCGGCGAAGCAGGCGAGCAGGATCCCGGCGCGGCCCAGCCAGGGCCCGCGCAGCACCGCACCCGCGGCGAGGCCGAGCAGCGGGAAGAACATCAGCCAGTTGCCGCCGTAGCCGAGGGCCAGGCCGGTGGTGAGCAGGCCCATCAGCAGCAGGGCGACGCGGGTGGAGGTGGACTGCCGGGCCTCTTTGCGGAAGGAGCGGAAGGTCACGTAGATGTACAGGGAGTTGAAGGCGAGCAGGCCCAAGCCGCCGATCAGCGGGTTGGCCGTCTTGCCCTGGAGCAGGTTGGACAGGGAGCCCATCCCCATCAGCAGCCAGGGGAGCAGGGCGAACCCGGAGGGCGGCGGGCCCGCGTGCTCGGGCACCTCACCGTTCTTCCGGGCCGCCTTCTGCTGCTCCTTGAAGTGGTCCATCTCCTCCCGCCACTGCGCCCGCGCCGTCCGCCAGGCCTCGGTCTGGCACCTCATCTGCTGCCGCCACGACATCTCGTTCTCCCCCGATCCGTACTCCAGTCCGGCGCTACGACCCTACGGAAGGCCACGCTCCTCCGGCAGAGGCGGATGTACGGCGTCGGGCAGGACAAATGTCCCGGCCGGGCAGCGCCATATCTGACACGACGTCAGGAGCCTTCACAAGTGCGGAGCGCTGGGCTATACAAGGGGCGCTGGACTGGAACGCGTTCTAGACGCGCCCGTGGACGACCTCGGTGCGGCCGACGGTGCGGACGGCCGTGCCGAGGTCTTGAGACACCTCAGGAGCCGTATGCCCATCGACGCAGCCAAGGCCCTCGCCGCCGAACCCCGGTCGGGGGAGATCGGCTGGGAGCGCCGGGACGTCCAGCTCTACCACCTCGGCATCGGCGCGGGCCGCCCCGCCACGGACCCCGACGAACTCCGCTACACCCTGGAGACGCGGCTGCACGTGCTGCCCAGCTTCGCCACCGTCGCGGGCGCCGGCTCGCCCGGGGTGATCAGCGGACTGTCCATGCCCGGCGTCGACGTCGACCTCGCCAAGGTGCTGCACGGCGGCCAGTCCCTCATCCTGCACCGCCCCATCCCGGTCGCGGGCACCGCCACCGCCACCGGCCGCATCGCCGCCGTGTACGACAAGGGCAAGGCGGCCGTCCTGGTGATGCGCACCGACGTCGCGGACGCCGACGGCCCGCTGTGGACCAACGACGCGCAGATCTTCGTACGAGGAGAAGGCGGCTGGGGCGGCGACCGCGGCCCCTCGACCCGGCTCGACCCGCCCGCGGGCGAGCCCGACCGGACCGTCGAGCGCCCGATCCGCGAGGACCAGGCCCTGCTCTACCGCCTCTCCGGCGACTACAACCCGCTCCACGCCGACCCCGACTTCGCCAAGCGCGCCGGCTTCGACCGGCCCATCCTGCACGGGCTGTGCACCTACGGCATGACGCTCAAGGCGGTCGTGGACACGCTGCTCGACGGGGACGTGAGCCGGGTGCGGTCGTACGGGACGCGGTTCGCGGGCGTGGTGTACCCGGGGGAGACGCTGCGCATCCGCATGTGGCGGGGCGACGGGCAGGTCCGGGTCGCCGTGAGCGCCGTCGAGCGGGAGGACGCGCCGGTCCTCGCCGACACGATCGTCGAACACTCTTGATCAGTTGAGCAGCTGAGCAGTTGAGGGGAGCCGCACCATGCGCGCAGCCGTACTGCACGAGATCGGCCAGGAGAAGCTGGACGTCCTCGACGACGTCGAGGCGGTGGGATTCGGGCCCGGCAGGGTGCGGATCCGGGTGCGCGCCACAGGGCTGTGCCACTCGGACCTGTCGGCGATGAGCGGGGTGCTGCCGCAGCCGGGACCGTTCGTGCCGGGCCACGAGGGCGCGGGCGAGGTCCTGGAGGTGGGGGAGGGCGTCACCCGGGTCAAGCCCGGCGACCGGGTGGTCGTCTGCTGGCTGCCGGCCTGCGGTGCCTGTCCCGCCTGCAGGCGCGGGCAGACCGAGCTGTGTCTCGCCGGGTTCATGAACGCCGGCACCCCCAACTTCCGGCGCCCCGGCGGAGACGTCTTCGGCTTCGCGGGCACCGGCACCTTCACCGAGGAGGTCGTGGTCGACGCCGGGTGCGCGGTGCCGATCCCGGACGACGTGCCCTTCGACATCGCCGCGCTGATCGGCTGCGGGGTCACCACCGGACTCGGCGCGGCCCTCAACACGGCCGATGTGGAGGCCGGTTCGTCGGTCGCCGTCATCGGCTGCGGGGGCGTCGGGATCTCGGCGATCCAGGGGGCACGGCTCAAGGGCGCGGCCGAGATCGTCGCCGTCGACCCGGTCGAGTCGCGGCGCGAGTCGGCGCTCCGGTTCGGGGCGACGAAGGCGGTCTCGCCCGACGAACTGCCCGGCGCCAAGCAGGAGGTCACCGCGGGCGAGGGCTTCGACTACGTCTTCGAGGTCGTCGGCAAGTCCGCCACCGCCCGGACCGCGTACGAGAACACCCGGCGCGGCGGCACCCTCGTGGTCGTCGGCGCGGGCGCCATGGACGACTTCCTCCAGCTCAACATGTTCGAGCTGTTCTTCGACGAGAAGCGGATCCTGCCCTCCATGTACGGCGGCGGAGACGTGGTCCGCTCCTACGAGCGCACCATCGCCCTGTGGCGGGCCGGCCGGATCGACCTGGAGGGCCTGATCACCCACCGGGTGCCGCTGGCGGAGATCAACGAGGCCCTGGACCAGATGCGCACGGGCACCGCGCTGCGCACCTGCATAGAGATCTGAGGAGGAGCCGCCGTATGTCGATGCCGGAGAGGCCGCTGGAGGGACTCACCGCGATCGTGACCGGAGCCGGTCGCGGGCTCGGCCGGGCCGAGGCACTCGAACTGGCCCGGCTGGGCGCGGCCGTCGTCGTCAACGACTTCGGCCAGCCGGGCCGGGACGGCTCGGGCGCCGCCTCCGCGGCCCCCGCCGAGCAGGTCGCCGAGGAGATCCGCGCGGCGGGCGGCCGGGCGGTCGCCCACACCGGCGATGTCGCGGACTTCTCACAGGCGCGAGACCTTCTCACGCTTGCGACAACCACCTACGGCAAGCTGGACATCCTCGTCAACAACGCCGGCATCCTGCGCGACCGCATGGTCTTCTCCATGACCGAGGACGAGTGGGACTCGGTGATCAGGGTCCACCTCAAGGGCCACTTCAACACCACCCACTTCGCGGCGGCGCACTGGCGGGAGCGGTCCAAGGCGGCGGGCGGCGAGAAGGTCTACGGCCGGATCGTCAACACCTCCTCCGAGGCCTTCCTCGCCGGTTCCGCCGGACAGCCCAACTACGCGGCCGCGAAAGGCGGGATCGTCGGCCTGACCACCTCCACCGCCCTCGCCCTCGCCAAGTACGGCGTGACCGCCAACGCGATCTGCCCGCGCGCCCGCACCCGGATGACCGAGGACGTCTTCGCCGGGTTCGAGCAGCCCGCCGAGGGACTCGATCCGCTGGCACCCGAGCATGTCGCCCCGCTCGTCGGCTACCTGGCCTCCCCGGCCGCCGAGCGCGTCAACGGCCAGCTGCTGGTCGTCCACGGCGGCATGGTCGCGATCGTCGAACGGCCGCGCGTCCAGGCCAAGTTCGACAGCAAGCAGGACACCTTCAGCTACGACGAACTCGACGCCCTCCTCACCCCGCACTACGCGGACCGGGCGGCGGGGGAGACGTTCGCGGCGGCGGAGGTGCTGGGGCTGAAGCGGCAGTGATATGTCACATAGCGCCGCGGGTGCCATGTGACATACCACTGGGCAGGGCATGAAGAAGGGGGCTCACCAGCCACCCGGTGAGCCCCCTGCCTCTACCTACCTACCTAACTACCTACCCCCGTCAGGCCACCGACTCGGCCGGCTCCGGCTTGCGGTGCCGGCCGCTGGGGGCCGTCTCGCTGTCCTGCCCCGAGACGTGACCGCGGTGCTTGCCGTGGCCGTCCGTTTCCTGAAGGTCGGCGGACAGCGGCTGGGACGTGCTGGCGTCGCTCATCGGAAGAATTCACCCCGTCAACATGATCTTTCTACAGCGCGGTGAGTTTATCGGGCGCACCACGGGGCGTATCCAGGCGGCCACGCCGACCGGTGCTAGTTCGTTACAAGCCGGGCCAACGGCGCCTGCTGCAAGGGCACCGGACGGGCCACGACAGGCCCCGGGGGATCCGGTTCCGCCTGCTCCCCGGGCGTACCCGACGCCCCGGCAGCCGCGCCGTCATGAACCGGATCCCCCGGGCCCGCGTCCCCCGGCCCCCCGTACTCCCCCGTCTCCCCCGAGCCCCCCGCTTCCCCCGTCTCCCCCCAGGGCACCGCCACCGCCGCCACGCCGCACGGGACCTCCCCCGTGGCGTACGGCAGGCGCAGCACCCCGTCCTGCGTCCACAACCCGGCGCCGGACAACCACCCCTCCGGCGCCGGGAGATGGCACATCCTGCGCGCTCTGGGCCGCCAAGCGCCCACCCAGCTGCCGAGCGGGCCGTCGATCCGCAGCGCCACCCCGCAGCTCTCCGGCACCAGCACCTGCCCCGGCTGCACGGCGAACGGCGTCACCACGCAGTCCCGGCACTCCGGCACCCGCAGGCTCTCCGGGAAGCGCACCGGCAGCGTGGAGCCGAGGACACCCCAGCCCAACCGTTCCTGCCCGGGGCTGGGCGCGTCCGAGCCGACCAGGATCAGCCCGCTGTCCGGGTCGGCGAGCAGCAGCCGGTCGTCGCTGTCCGCCGCGATCTGCAGCAGCGGCGACACCTCGCCGCCCCGCTCCAGATCGACCACGACCGCCTTGGTCCGCCCGCCCAGCTCCCGGTCCAGGGCCAGCATCCGCCCGTCCCGGTCCAGCCAGACCCCGCCCGAACACCGCCCCGGCACCACCGCGAGCTGCTCAGGACCGAAGGTCCCGCCCGCCACCAGCCACACCGCGGACGACCGGGGCCCCACGGCGAGCGCATACGCCCGCACACCCCCCGGCGCCGGCGGCAGCAGCCGCAGCGAGGCGCCCTCGTCGGCACCCCCGTCCGGGTACTCCACCGCCCCCAGCGGCAGCTCACCGGTGCCCGGCCCGGTCGGATACAGCAGGGCGAAGTGGTGCCGCCCGTCCACCAGCCGGCGGATGAGCACCCGCCCGTCGCCCATCGGCTGCACCTCCGTGCCCGGCTCCTCCGGCTGGTTGCCGGGCAGCGGAACGGCGTACGGCTCGGGGCCGTCCAGCGTCCACCGCTCCGGGAAGCAGGAACCATCCTGCTGGGCCAGCCGGGCCGCGTACGCCCCGTCCACCGTGATGGTGCAGCCCGCCCCCGGCGCGCTGTCTTCCTCGTCCGCAGCCGAGGGTTCGATCGCACAGGCCGTCATCGTTCGGTCACCTCCGGCCACGAAGCTAGTTTTCGTACGCACAGGCGGGGACCGGCAGACGCCGACTTCACACATACGGGTGCACACTCGGCGATTCGCCTGAGGAAACGGTGGCGGGTGTGCTGCGCGTCGCCTCCCGTGGGCGAGCAGGTACGGCCCCGCGGAACAGGCAGGTAGCCTTTCCCCGTGCCCCGTCTGTCAGAAGTCATCGCCGCGCTGGACAACCTGTGGCCCGCCCAACGGGCCGAGTCCTGGGACGCGGTCGGTACGGTCGCGGGCGACCCCGACCAGGAGGTCGCACGGGTCCTCTTCGCCGTCGACCCGGTCCAGCAGATCGTCGACGAGGCGGTGAAGCTGGGCGCCGACCTGCTGGTCACCCACCACCCGCTCTACCTGCGCGGCACGACGACGGTCGCGGCCACCCACTTCAAGGGCCGGGCCGTGCACACCCTGATCAAGAACGACATCGCGCTGCACGTCGCCCACACCAACGCCGACACCGCCGACCCGGGCGTCTCCGACGCCCTCGCCGGCGCCCTGGACCTGCGCGTCGTACGCCCCCTGGTCCCGGACCCGACGGACCCGGAGGGCCGCCGGGGCCTGGGCCGCGTCTGCGAGCTGGACCACCCCGTCACCGTCCGGGAGCTGGCGGACCGGGCCGCGACCCGCCTCCCCGCCACCGCCCAGGGCATCCGCGTCGCCGGCGACCCCGAGGCCCTCGTCCGCACGATCGCCGTCAGCGGCGGCTCCGGCGACAGCCTCTTCGACGTCGTACGCGCCGCCGGGGTGGACGCCTTCCTCACCGCCGACCTGCGCCACCACCCGGCCTCCGAAGCCGTAGCCCAAAGCCCCCTCGCGCTGCTCGACGCGGCGCACTGGGCCACCGAATGGCCCTGGTGCGAGCTGGCCGCAGCCCAGCTCGACGAAATCTCCGACCGCCACGGCTGGGACCTGCGGGTGCACGTCTCCAAGACGGTCACCGACCCCTGGACCAGCCACTCACCGTCCCTTGGAGCCCCCAACTGAACGCCGCGCCCGCCGACCAGATCCGACTCCTCGACGTCCAGGCCCTGGACGTACGCCTCCAGCAGCTGGCGCACAAGCGGAAGTCGCTGCCCGAGCACGCCGAGATCGAGTCGCTGTCCAAGGACCTCACCCAGCTGCGCGACCTGCTCGTGGCCGGGCAGACCGAGGAGAGCGACACCGCCCGCGAGCAGACCAAGGCCGAGCAGGACGTGGACCAGGTGCGCCAGCGCGCCGCCCGCGACCAGCAGCGCCTGGACTCCGGCGCGGTCACCTCCCCGAAGGACCTGGAGAACCTCCAGAAGGAGATCGTCTCCCTCGCCAAGCGCCAGGGCGATCTGGAGGACGTCGTCCTCGAGGTCATGGAGCGCCGTGAGTCCGTGCAGGAACGGGTCGCCGAGCTGTCCGAGCGGGTCGGCGCGGTCCAGGGCCGGATCGACGAGGCCACCGCGCGCCGCGACTCCGCGTCCGAGGAGATCGACGCCGAGGTGGCGACGGTGACCAAGGAGCGCGAGGTCATCGCCGGCTCGGTCCCGGCCGACCTCCTCAAGCTCTACGACAAGCTGCGCGAGCAGCAGGGCGGCATCGGCGCGGCCAAGCTGTACGCCCGCACCTGCCAGGGCTGCCGCCAGGAGCTCGCCATCACCGAGCTGGCCGAGATCCGCTCGGCCGCACCCGACACGGTGGTGCGCTGCGAGAACTGCCGCCGGATCCTGGTGCGCACGTCCGAGTCGGGTCTGTAGGAACCAGGAACACTGCAGCGGGAACACGCAAGGGGCTTACGTGGCAAGGGAGTTCATCGTCGAGGCGGACGGCGGCTCCCGGGGCAACCCGGGGCCGGCCGGCTACGGCGCGGTGGTCATAGACGCGGTGACCGGCGAGACGCTGACGGAGGCGGCCGAGTACCTCGGCGTCGTCACCAACAACGTCGCCGAGTACCGCGGCCTCCTGGCGGGCCTGCGCGCGGCCCACGACCTCGACCCCTCCGCGACCGTCCACGTCCGCATGGACTCGAAGCTGGTCATCGAGCAGATGTCCGGCCGCTGGAAGATCAAGCACCCGGACATGAAGCCCCTGGCGGCTGAGGCGGCCCGGGTGCTCCCGGCGGCCCAGGTGACGTACGAGTGGATCCCGAGAGAGCAGAACAAACACGCGGACCGCCTGGCGAACGAGGCGATGGACGCGGGCACGGGAGTGCCCCGTAAGGGGCGCGGGGCTGAGACATTTGCGGCTCCGCCGCGTGGGCGCGACCAGCCCCCACGCACCGGCACTGTGACGACGGCCGACGCACCCCGCGTCGACTCCCGCGCCGCGCGCAACGTGGCGACGGGGCCCGCGGCCAAGCCCACCGTCGGCTGGGCCTCGTCGCCAGACATGGGCGCCCCCGCCACCTTCGTGCTGCTCCGCCACGGCGAAACCCCCCTCACCCCCCAGAAACGCTTCTCCGGCAGCGGCGGCACCGACCCGGAACTCTCTCCCGTCGGCCTGGAGCAGGCGCAGCGCGCCGCCGACGCCCTCGCCCGCCGCGGCACGATCGAGACGATCCTCGCCTCCCCCCTCACCCGCACCCGGCAGACCGCCGCGGCCGTCGCCGAGCGCCTCGGCCTCGACGTCACGATCGAGGAGGGCATCAAGGAGACGGACTTCGGCGCCTGGGAAGGCCTCACCTTCGGCGAGGTCCGCGAGCGCTACCCCGACGACCTGACCACCTGGCTGGCCGACCCGTCGGCCCACCCCACCGGCGGCGGTGAGAGCTTCGCCGAGACGGCGGCGCGCATCGCGGCCACCCGGGACAAGCTGATCGCGGCCTACGCCGGCCGCACGGTCCTGCTCGTCACGCACGTCACGCCGATCAAGACGTTCGTGCAACTCGCCCTCGGCGCCCCGCTCCAGTCCCTGTTCCGCATGGAACTGTCGGCGGCCTCGCTGTCGGCGGTGGCGTACTACGCGGACGGCAACGCGAGCGTACGGCTCTTCAACGAGACGTCCCACCTGCGTCCCTGAGCCCGGACTTCGGCCCAGGCCTGAGCCCCGCCGCGGCCCGGGCCAGCGACTCGACACGGGCCCAGTCCCGGGCCGCCACGGCATCCGCCGGAAGCATCCAGGTGCCGCCCACGCAGCCGACGTTGGGGAGGGCGAGGTACTCCGGCGCGTTCTCCGGGCCGATCCCGCCCGTCGGGCAGAAGCGGGCCTGCGGCAGCGGACCGGCGAGCGACCTGAGATACGCCGTGCCGCCCGCCGCCTGCGCCGGGAAGAACTTCATCTCCCGCACCCCGCGTTCGAGCAGCGCCACCACCTCCGAGGCGGTCGACACCCCCGGCAGGAACGGCACCCCGGAGGCGGCCATCGCCGTCAGCAGCCCGTCCGTCCACCCCGGGCTGACGAGGAACCGGGCCCCGGCTGCGACGCACTCCGTCACCTGCTCCGGTGTCAGAACGGTCCCCGCCCCGACCACCGCCTCCGGCACCGCACCGGCGATCGCCCGGACGGCGTCGAGCGCGGCCGGGGTCCGCAGGGTCACCTCGATGGCGGGCAGTCCACCGGCCACCAGCGCCCGAGCCAGCGACACGGCGTCGTCGGCGTCCTCGATCACTACGACGGGTACGACGGGCGCGAGGTCCAGCAGGGAGGTGGGCATGGCGAACATCCTGCCGAGGCGATGCAGAGCGCGCAAAGGGCGTTGCGCATGCTGCAATGCGACGGCGGGGTGCCGGCGGCGTCAGCAGACCTCTGTCACCGGTGGCACCAGTAGACCTCTGTCACCGGTGACGTCAGTGGACCTCCGTCACCAGCACATCCAGCGACCACGCCTGCCCCGCCTTCCCCGGCGCCGCCACCTCCACCTCGTACCCCAGCTCCCGCAACGCCTCCACCAGCTCGGCCGGACCACCCGGCGCGATCCCCGCGGTCAGCAGGCTCCGTACGATCCGCCCCTTCGTCGCCTTGTTGAAGTGGCTGACCACCTTCCGCGTCGGCGCGTGCAGCACCCGCACGGTCGCCGTCCGCGAGGCCACCTCCCCCTTCGGCTTCCACGCGGCCGCGTACGCCGCCGACCGCAGGTCCAGCACCAGCCCCGACCCGGCCGCCTCCGGCAGCACCTCGGCCATGGGCCCCCGCCAGTGCGCACCCAGCGCGCCCAGCCCCGGCAGCTTCACCCCCATCGAGCACCGGTACGACGGGATCCGGTCCGTCACCCGGACCGCACCCCACAGCCCCGAGAAGACCAGCAGCGACCGCGCGGCCCGCTTCTTCGCCGCGGCGTCCAGGGTGGCGAGGCCGAGGGCGTCGTACAGCACCCCGGTGTAGATCTCCCCGGCCGGCCGCGCGCCCGCCGTCCGCAGCGCCGCGTTCTTGGCGACCTCGCCGCGCAGCCCCTCGCTCAGCCCGAGCACCTCGCGGGCCTTCTCCTCGTCACCGGCGCACAGGTCGACCAGTTCGGCGAGCACGGCCTCACGCGCCGCCGCGAGCCCCGGCAGGGACAGCGACTCCGGCTTCAGCGGGGCACCACGGCCCGAGGACGCCTTGCCCTCCGAGGGCGGCAGCAGGACCAGCACAGGTACTCCTCTTCACCAACTACGTTCACGACCGGCGTTTCCGCATCAACGCTTCGCGCCAGCGTAAGGGGCCGGACCGGCGTCCTGTGACTACGCTCGTCCTATGCCCCGCCGCCACATCCGCGTCAAGGGTGCCCCCGAGGCCCCCCTCCGGGCCGCGCTCGCCGCGCTCCGGGCCGACCTCCACGTCCCCGAGAGCTTCCCGCCCGAGGTCCTCCAGGAGGCCGAGGGCGTCGCCAGGTTCCCGGCCGTGCCCGGGCACGACGCGACCGACATCCCCTTCTTCACGGTCGACCCGCCCACCGCGAACGACCTGGACCAGGCGATGCACCTGTCCCGGCACGACGGCGGCTACCGCGTCCGGTACGCCATCGCCGACGTGGCCGCCTTCGTCGTACCCGGCGGCGCGCTGGACTCCGAGGCGCACCATCGCGTGAACACCCTCTACTTCCCCGACGAGAAGGTCCCGCTGCACCCCGCCGTGCTGAGCGAGGGCGCGGCCAGCCTGCTCCCCGGCCAGACCTGCCCGGCCGTCCTGTGGACCATCGACCTGGACGGAGACGGACGGACGCGGACCGCCGACGTCCGCCGGGCCCTGGTCCGCAGCCGGGCCAGGCTCGACTACGCGGGCGTGCAGAAGCGGATCGACGAGGGCACCGCCGAGGAGCCCGTCGCCCTGCTCAGGGAGATCGGCGAAGCCCGCGAGCGCCTCGAGGTGGAGCGCGGCGGCATCTCCCTCAACGTGCCGGAGCAGGAGATCGTCGAGTACGACCACACCTACGAGCTCACCTACCGCGCCCCGCTGCCCGCCGACGCCTGGAACGCCCAGATCTCCCTGCTCACCGGCATGGCCGCCGCCGAGATGATGCTGGCCTACGGCACCGGCGTCCTGCGCACCCTCCCGGTCGCCCCCGACGGCGCGGTCGCCCGCCTGCGCCGTACCGCGCACGCGCTGCACATCGAGTGGCCGCACCATGTCTCGTACGCCGCGCTGATCCGTTCCCTGAACCCGCGCCGCCCCCGCCACGCGGCCTTCCTGCAGGAGTGCACCACACTCCTGCGCGGCGCCGGCTACACGGTCTTCCAGGACGGCGCCCTCCCCTCGCACACCACCCACGCGGCCGTCGCCGCCCCCTACGCCCACTGCACCGCGCCGCTGCGCCGCCTGGCCGACCGCTACGCCTCGGAGCTGTGCCTGGCGGCGGCCGCGGGGGAGGAGCCGCCCGACTGGGTGCCGATGGCGCTGGAAACGCTCCCCAAGCAGATGGCCGAGGGAGCGCGGCGGGCCGGCACGGTGGAGCGGGAGTGCGTCGACATCGTCGAGGCGGCCCTGCTCAAGGACCGGGTCGGCGAGGTCTTCGACGGGTGCGTGGTGGAGGTCGAGCCGCACCGGCCGACCGTCGGGAAGGTGCTGTTGCAGCAGCCCGCCGTCATAGGCCGGATCGAGGCCGGCGAGCCTCTTCCGCTGGGCGAGCGGCTGCCGGTCCGGCTGACGGAGGCCGACCCGGGGACGACGAAGGTGCTCTTCGCGCCCGCGTGAGCCGCTGCTCTTCGAGCCGGCGTACGAGGTCGGTGGCGTCGTCGGCGTGGAAGCGGACGACGCGCACCTCCTGTCGGCGGCCCAGCAGGCTGAAGTGGGCGAGGGGTTCGGCGAGTTCGAGGGTCACGGAGGTCTGCGAGCCGATGGGCACGTCGAGTTGACCGGCCGTCTTCTCGTGCAGGTAGCGCGTCTCGCGCCGTACGGACCTGATCGCGTCCAGCGGTATGCGCAGGTCGAGCCGGACACCGCCCCGGACGTGCAGCGCGTCCGGGGTCAGCAGGTGCGGGTGGACCACGGTGGCGGCGTGCAGCCCGACGACGAAGAGGACGGTGTAGACGTCCAGGACGAGGACGACGACGTGCACGGCCGGCCAGTTGCGCAGCAGCACCGACACGCCGACCGTCTCGATCACGCACACGAACGCGAGCCCGAACATCATGGGGCCCTGGCCCTTCGCGTACCCGAACGTCACCCCCGTCCCTCTCGTTGCTCTCGTTCCTCTCGTTCCTCTCGTTCCTCTCGTCCCTCCCGTCCGCCGGGCGGCCCACAGCACCAGACTCGCCAGCAGCCGCAGCTCGTGCCGGAGCACGGAGTACGGCACGGAGTACGCCGCCCTCATGGCCGTCGTCCGCTGACGATGTCCAGAGCCCGGCGGATCGCCGCCGCCTGGGCCGGGGCGAGGTCCGCGTAGAGGGCACGCAGGAAGCTGTCCTCGTGGTCGACGACGCCGTCGGGGAACGCCTTGTCGGGGATGCAGTCGGCGAGGACCCGGGCCGCCTCGGCCACCCGGGGGTCACCGGGGTCCGCGTCGGCGAGCGCGTCGAGCCGCGCGTAGGCCTCGTTCGCGCGGGCCACCGCCTGCGGTGACCCGGCGATGGCACCGGCCAGGGACATCAACCGTTCCCGGGCCGCCGAGTCGGCCACCGTCTCCATCAGGGCGAACACCTCACGGTCCTTGGCGGCCATCGGGGAGTCGGCGAGCCGCGGCGCCGTCTCGGCGAACAGGGCGGCCAGTTCGGGCGAGACGGGCCCCTCGGCGGGCAGTTCGCCCACGTCCAGCAGGGCCCGCAGCCGCTGCCGCCGCCCGTGGATCTCCGCCTCCTGCCGGGCGAGGTCCCCGTCGAGTTCGGTGAGCACCTCGACGAGGTCCTTGCCCGCGTCGTCCGCGAGCACGTCCCGCACCTCGGCGAGCCCGAGCCCGAGCTCGGTCAGCCGCCGGATCCGGGCGAGGACGACGGCGTGCCGCAGGGTGTAGTCCCGGATGGGGGCACCTCCCGCTCGAGCGAAGCCGAGAGTGGGGGACGTTGGAGAGCCGCTCGGGCTCGGGCAGCAGGCCCTGGTGGTGGTAGTGCCGCACCGCGCGCGTGGTGACGCCGACGGCGGCGGCGAGTTCTCCGATCCGCATGGGACCAGTAGAGACGTTGACGTCGCGGCAGGGTCAAGCCGCCGATCCGTGGGGCTCCGGTGGGGCTGCCGTGAGGCTCCCTTGGGCTCAGGGCGCGACGAACCAGCGGGTCAGGGCGTCGTCGAGGTCGTCTCCCTGATCGCTGCCGTCCGCGGCCCAGGCCACGAATCCGTCGGGCCGGACGAGCAGACCGGTCAGCTCCGGCCGCCCCGGGCAGCCCACGCTGTGGACCTCCACCCGGTCGCCGTACCCCTCCGCCCGGGCACGCAGCTTCGGGTCGTCGGCGAGGTCGAGGAGAACGGCCCGGCCGGCGTGCAGGTGGTCGCCGAGCCGGGTGCCGTCGGAAAGCTCCAGGTCCGGGGCGCTCTGCCCGGTCAGCGGGTGGTCGCCGGGCAGGTCGTGGTGCTGCCAGACGCCGGAGATCTGCTTGACGAGGTACGTCGTCCCGGTCGTCGTCAGCGCGAGATCGGTGACCACCCGGCGCAGGGCGCGGGCGTGCCGGTCGGGGCGCATCACGGCGATCTGGGCGCGGGTCCAGTCGAGCACCCAGGCGCCGATCGGGTGCCGTTCGGCGGTGTAGCTGTCGAGCAGGGTCTCGGGCGCGAGCCCGCGCACCACGGCGGCGAGCTTCCAGCCGAGGTTCATAGCGTCGCCGAGCCCGAGGTTGAGCCCCTGCCCGCCGAACGGCGAGTGCACGTGCGCCGCGTCCCCCGCGAGCAGCACCCGGCCCTTGCGATAGCCGCTCGCCTGCCGGGCGTTGTCGGTGAACCGGGTCGAGGAGTGCACCTCGTGGATGGTCACCTCGTCCACCCCCGACACCCGGCGCAGCGCGGCCTGCAGCTCCTCGGCCGTGACCGGCGCGGAACGGTCGGCGGGCGGCCCGTCGAACTCGACGGTGAGGATCCGGCCGGGGAAGGGCCCGTTGACGTACGTCCCCACGTCGGTGGTGTTCCATCCGACCCCCAGCCGCTCGCCGCCGCTCATCTCGACGACCGCCTGATAGCCGGTGATCTCCGGCTCGGTCCCGGGGAAGTCGAACCCGGCGAGCTTGCGGACGGTACTCCGGCCGCCGTCGCACCCCACGAGCCACCCGGTTCGGACCGTCGCGTCCCCGGCGAGGTCCACGACGACTCCGTCGGCGTCCGCGTCGAAGCCGGTGAGCTCCACGCCCCGGCGGACCTCGACGCCGAGCCGCTCGGCGCGGGCGCCCAGGATCCGCTCCAGCTCCACCTGCGGGACGCCGAGACCGACGCCGTCGGCGGGGCCGATGTCGGCGAAGGCGGGGTCGGAGTCGTCGAACAGGTCGCCGCGCATCATGATCCCGGCGAAGTGCCCGGCGAACTTCGGGGGAATCCTCGGGGGAGTCCGGGGCGCGTCGGCCCTTTGCTCCCGGTCCTGGCCCTGCTCCCGGTTCCGGCCCTGCTCCCGGTTCCGGCCCTGGCCCTGGCCCTGGCCCTGGTCCCGGTCCCCGAGGAAGGCCCGCATCCGCCACCGGTTCCGCTCCCAGGCCGCCGTGAGGTCGGGCAGGAGCCCGCGCCGGTAGAGGGTCACCGCGCCCGCCGTGTTCATCCCGCCCGCCTTGATGGTCTCGTCCACCTCGGCCAGCCGCTCCACGACCAGCACGTCCGCGCCGCCGAGCCGCAGCTCGCAGGCGAGGAAGAGCCCGACGGGCCCGCCGCCGGCCACCACCACGTCGTAGTCGTTCTTGTGTGCAGTCCGTGCACTCCGCATGCTTTCGCTCATGACTTCACTGTAGTCACTAAAAGTTTCGAGCGGCTATAGTTTTCTCGTGATCGATGAAAACAGGCCAGGGGAGTCCCTGCGGGAGCGCAAGAAGCGGGAGACGCGGCAGCGGATCTCGAACGTGGCGACGGTGATGTTCCGCGAGCGCGGCTTCGACCAGGTGACGGTCGTGGAGGTCGCGCGGGCGGCCGGGGTCTCGGCGATGACCGTCTTCAACTACTTCCCCCGCAAGGAGGATCTGTTCCTCGACCGCATCCCGGAGGCCGTCGCGGCCTTCGCGGGGGCGGTACGGGACCGCGCGCCCGGCGAACCCCCGCTCGCGGCGCTGCGCCGCCTGGCCTTCCGGTTCATCGACGCGCGGCATCCGCTGGGCGGGGTGGGCGAGAACTTCGCGGGCTTCTGGCCGGTCGTGGCCGACTCGGCGGCGCTGCGGGCCCGGGCCCGTGAGGCGGTCGAGGAGGTGGAGCGGGCGCTGGCCGGGGCGCTGGCCGAGGCCGGGCTCGCCGACCCGGACCTGGTGGCGGCCGTGACCGTCGCCGCGTACCGCACGGTGTGCGTCACCTCCGTGCGCCGCCAGCTGGCCGGTGACCGGTTCGCGGAGATCGTCGAGGACCACCGGGAACGGATGGGGTCGGCGTTCGACGCGCTGGAGCGGATGGTGTCGTGACCGCACCCGCTTGACGGCTAACGTCGTTAGCCTTACTGTCATGGCTAACGACGTTAGCTGAAGCGCCCTCGGGAGGCAGTCATGACCAGCACCACGAACGTCACCCCCACCATCCGCACCGCCACGGTGGTGGCGCACCACACCGCCACCGGGGTGGCGCGCCACACCGCCACCGGGGTGGCGCGCCGCGCGGCCTGGCTGGCCGGTGCCCTCTTCTGGACGGCGTTCGCGATCCTCGAAGGCGTGAACCACGGCTGGCTCGCCGGCGCCCTCGCCCTGCTCTTCCTGATCCTCCCGGACCTCACCTTCCTGGTGGCCGCGGACGAGGCGCCCCGGATGGCGAAGGGCCAGCTGCCGCCGCGCGCGGTGCCGTACTACAACGCGATGCACCGTGTGCTGGTGCCGCTGATCCTGCTGGCGGCATACACGGCGTCGCAGCCCTACTTCACATGGCCCCCGGCGTTCGCCGCCCTCTGCGGCTGGCTGGCCCACATCTCGTACGATCGCGCTTTCGGGTACGGGCTGCGGACGAAGGAGGGTTTCCAGCGTGACTGACGAGACTGAGCGCCTGACGGCACGGGCACGGCAGATCGTGGCGGCGGCCCGGGAACTGCTGGAGGAGTCCGGCCCCGCCGTCCTCACCATGCGCACCCTGGCCGACCGCCTGGGCATCAAGGCGCCGTCGCTCTACAAGCACTTCCCGGACAAGCACGCCGTCGAGGTCGAACTCATCGCGCAGATGCTGGAGGAGACGGCCGAGGCGCTGGAGACGGCGGAGTCCCGCACCTCCGATGCCCCCGGCTCCCTGGAGGCGCTGGCCCAGGCGTACCGCACGTATGCCCTCGCCCACCCCCACCTGTACTGCCTGGCCACGGAACGCCCCCTGCCCCGCCCTCTCCTGCCGCCCGGCCTGGAGGACAGGGCCGCCCTTCCCCTCCTGCGGGCCTGCGGTGGCGATCTCGACCTCGCCCGCGCCACCTGGGCGTTCGCCCACGGCATGGTGATCCTGGAGATCCACGGCCGCTTCCCGGACGACGCCGACCTGGACGCGGCATGGAAACGGGGCCTGCGGACGTTGCACCCTTAGCGCAAGGGGGTGCCGAAGGTGGCTGAACACGCACGGTGGACAAGAGCACGGCTGGGCCGCTGCGGCCCGCCGCTCGACATGCTGACCGCCCGCTTCGACAAACACGTGTACGCCCCGCACACGCACGCCGAGTTCTCGATAGGGGTGTGCGTCGCCGGCTCCGAGGTGATCGCCTACCGGGGCGGCCACATCCACACCGGCCCCGGTTCGATCGTCGTCCTGGCCCCCGGCGAGATGCACACCGGCGGCCCGGCCACCCCGACCGACGGCTACGCCTACCGCGCCCTGTACGTGGCCCCGTCCCTGCTGGCGGACGGCACGCTGGACGCCGTACCGCACTTCCGGGACCCGGTCGTCGACGACCCGGAACTGACCGCGGCCCTCCGCCAGGCCCACATCGAACTGGCCGCCTGCCCGGACCCCCTGGAGGCCGAATCCCGCCTCCCCTGGCTGCTGACGGCCCTGTCCCGGCGCCACTCCACGGCCCGCCCGGCGAGGGACGAGATCCCCGGAGCCCACGGCATATCCCTCCGCGTCCGAGACCGCCTGGCCGACGAACTCACCGCCCCTCCCTCCCTCGCCGACCTGGCGGCCGACCTGGGCCTCTCCCGCTACCAGCTCCTGCGGACCTTCCGTACGACGATGGGCGTACCGCCGTACGCCTGGCTCGCCCAGTACCGGGTGACCCGGGCCCGCGCCCTCCTGGATGCCGGCCTGCGCCCCGCGGAGGCCGCCACGCTCGTCGGCTTCGCGGACCAGGCCCACATGACCCGCTGGTTCCGCCGGGTGCTGGGGGTGACCCCGGCGGCGTACCGCAACAGCGTTCAAGACGCGGCACGGTACTGACACCCATGCTTGGCGCATGACTGCACGCGGCTGGTTCCTGTTCTCCCTCATGGGAGTGATCTGGGGCATCCCCTATCTGATGATCAAGGTGGCGGTGGACGAGGTGTCCCCGTCGACGGTGGTGTTCGCGCGCTGCGCGGTGGGCGCCCTGCTCCTCCTCCCCCTGGCGATCCGCCAGGGGGGCCTGTTCCTCACCCTCCGTACCCACTGGCGCCCGATGCTGGCCTTCGCGTGCATAGAGATCATGGGCCCGTGGTTCACCCTGACCGACGCGGAACGCCACCTGTCCAGCTCGACGGCGGGCCTGCTGATAGCCGGCGTTCCGATAGTCGGGGTGGTCGCGGCACGCTACTTCGGCGGCGAGCGCGAACACCTGGGCGCACGCCGCATCGCAGGCCTCCTGATCGGCCTGGCCGGCGTTGCCGTCCTCACCATCCCCCACCTCACCGGCGGCGACGCCCGCTCCCTCGGCGAGGTACTCCTCACGGTCATCGGCTACGCCACGGCCCCCCTGATAGCGGCCCGCCGCCTGAAGGACGTCCCGACGCTGCAGCTGATAGCACCGTGCCTGACCTTGGCGGCCTTGGTCTATGCGCCGGCCGCGGCGGCGACCTGGCCTTCGTCCGTCCCCTCCACGAACGCGCTGCTCTCCCTCCTCGCCCTGGGCGTCCTGTGCACGGCGGTGGCCTTCGTGGCCTTCCTGGAACTGATCAAGGAGATCGGCCCGACCCGCTCGACGGTCATCACGTACGTCAACCCGGCGGTGGCGGTCGCGGCAGGTGCGCTGTTCCTGAACGAGAGCTTCACCCCGACGATCGCGGTGTCCTTCGCGCTGATCCTGGCGGGTTCGGTGCTGGCGACGGCGTCCTCGGCACCGAAGAGGCCGGCGCGCCCGGTGCTGCGTCGTCCCGGGGGGCAACCCCCGGACCCCCGGCCGGAACGAGGCGAGGCCCGCGCCCGGTAACATGGTCGACACGGCAGACGAGCCGGGCGGACGGCCGCGTGGAGTTCCCTTGACGGGGGGCTTCCCGAGGAACGTCCGGGCTCCACAGGGCAGGGTGGTGGCTAACGGCCACCCGAGGCGACTCGCGGGACAGTGCCACAGAAAGCAAACCGCCGGGGACCTCGGTCCTCGGTAAGGGTGAAACGGTGGTGTAAGAGACCACCAGTGCCCAGGGCGACCTGGGCAGCTAGGTAAACCCCACCCGGAGCAAGGTTAAGAGGAAGCACCCCGGTGCTTCTGCGGGGACGTTCGAGGGCTGCCCGCCCGAGCCCCCGGGTAGACCGCACGAGGCCGGTGGCAACACCGGCCCTAGATGGATGGCCGTCGCCGAGGGCTCCGCGAGGAACCCTCGGAACAGAACCCGGCGTACAGCCCGACTCGTCTGCCGCTCTGGCCCATTGGCCAGCGAAGCTGCTGGTCAGAGCCCTTATTGTTGGAAGAGAGGGGTTGATCAAACCCCGTTCCGTACCCGTTCAAACGGGGCCGCGCGGCTACGTGCGTAGCCATCAAAGTAGCCGTAGTGCGCCAGGTTGGAGAACGGCTGTGTGGGATTTGGGCAGCCATACACACGTTGTCGTGTGGAGAGTGGCGCGGGATGTCGCCCGCGAGCGCGTCAGGCTTGATCAAGGTGATGAGTCCGGTGCATTGGGTGGTGAGGTGGGCAGGGTCGGGGTGAGTACGGTGAACGGGGGATGTGCGGCGAAGGTGGCGGAGCCGGGCATGGTGTCGATGGCGCACCTGTCCCGTGCGGGCCTCAATTGGCGACGAGGGACTGCAGAGTGGTGGCCGAAGTCTCTTCGATCGGCTCGACGACCATGCGGGACAACATCGATTCCAGGGGGCCGTTTGACGCGGGGACGGCGACCTGCGCGCGTGCCAGGCAAACGGTAAGTCCGTCGGCCCGGTCCCCGAGGAACTGGGCGAAGACGTAACGGAGCCGGCCGGGGCGGCGAGAACGGCGAGAACTAGGGACGTGTAAGCCGGATGCTGGAACTGGCGCGCTACCATCCCCCTGAGCCTGGCTCGGCGTGGTGGCAGGCGGTTCGGGGGAGTGGATGACATTCGCACAACCGAGGCGGGCAGATTTACCGTCTTCGGCGCGATCGCCGCGGCTGGCGATTCTGCGCCCTGACAGTGGCTTTCTTCGTCTGCTCGCTGAGGACCTCACCAAAGGCCACATCAAGGAAAGGTCCTACTCCGAGTCCTGCCGTGACTGGCCCGAGGTCAAGTCACACCTCGCGATCCTGCTTGTTCCTTCCGACGAGCAGGGCGATGAACGCGACCGGGAGCAGCAGGAGCGGATCTGGGGCCTGGGCATCGTGCGCCCTGCTCGACAGACCGACCGAGACCGGAAGGTCGTCGTTACCCGTGCACGAAGCCTTCGAAGTCTGGTGTCTGTCTCAGGGCTCTGGTGCGCCGACGGCGAGTCAGACGCCGAACTCTCCGAGTCGTTACCGGAAAGCGGTCCTGTCACGGTCGGCGCGGGCACCGTGTTCGCCAATCTGAGACGGATCTCCCCTGATGTCGAGGCCGAAGTCCAGAGGCTGCTGCCCCTGCTCGACGAAGCTGAAGGCTGGAGCGAGGGAGAGCTCCGCTGGCGTGATGAGCGTGACGCCCTTCTGCTTTTCGCCAAGATAGCCGGGCTGACCCCGAGCGACTTCTCCGAGGTGCGTCGCTGGGACAGGACAGCCGCCCGGGCAGCCTTTGTCAGCGGGCTGACAGGGACTGAGATTCAGCCGATGTTCGACGATGTCCGTGGGCAGGCGGCGGAGAGGTTCCGTGGTGCCGGAGAGGTCGTCGTCCGCGCGTTCTCGAATCGCAAAGGCCGCCATAGTTATGACTTGGAAGCCACGTCGATAACCGATCAGCGGGTGGTCGAAGGCGGGGAGGGCTCCCTCGACGCCCACTACTACCACTTCGACACCCGGACGCTCGTCACGCTGCGCTACCTGCGTCCCGGCCCCAACGGATTCCTCTCCCCTGACACCTGGCGCGGCCTTGACGAGTTCCGCAGCCGTGCTCACCGTCTGTCGACACGCGACTGGCGGAGCGCCGACGATTACAGCTTGCTGGACGACCCTCTCTTTCTCCGCGTTCATGAGCCGGAGCCCTTCACCGCCGCTCTGCACCGGACGAGTTCCGGTGCGATCTACCCCTACGGCCAGGTCGCCGGAGCGATCTCGGACGCAGGGGAGACCGGTCTCCCCGGCCTTTCCTTGCGCGTGCTCACCCGCCACCTGGCACACACCAGCTTTGCCGGGCTGGTGCGCGACGGTTGGCTCGGCGCGAGCGGCGTGCCCTTCCAGGTGGCCTTGGAGTGGGTGGAGGCCTCGATCGACACGGCTGGCGTTGCTTTGCTGGTCGTGGACTTCAGCCTCCGGCAGCGTGGCAACGGCTCGGGGATCTAGGCGATGGCCCAGGCCATCAACAAGACACCATCAGTGGGAAGGCAATCATTCATGGCCACCTCGGGGGCGGACACACCTCGCCAGGTCACGCAGGTGCGCGAGCAGCTGCACGAGACGTTCGACGGGGTGATAGACGACAGCGACATCGCCCACTTCCGAGGCGACAACTACGAACAGCGTTTTCTCTCCCGTGCTCTTGCAGCCCTCGCGGTACGACGCGTGGCCAAGTGCAGTGTGGCCGAGGCGGCTCGGTTCGTCACTGACGGCATCGCGGACCAGGGAATGGACGCCATCGCTCCCCTGCCGGACAGCGGGCGGGCTCTGCTCGTCCAGGCGAAGTGGAGCGACAAGGGCACGGCGACCTTCGACGTGGGCGCCGCCAAGGCGATGGTGGACGGTCTGAACCGTATCGAGAACGAGTTGTACGACCAGTTCAACCAGCGTGCCGGCGCGCTCGCCTTGGAGGCCCGGCCGTTCATCATCAACGAGCGAGCCACTCTGGTCATCGCGCTGATGGGCACTGTAGAGCCCTCTCCACCCGCGCGCGAGGTTCTCGACAACGCTCTCGCCGAGTTCAACAAGCATGGCGCCCGTATGAGCGTCGAGGTGCTGTACGCCGCGGACTTCCATGACCAGATCCATGCGGATCTTCGGCCGGAGCCGATCTGTCTGAAGGTACGCCTTGACGACTGGTACGAGCAGAAGGGACCACTCAAGGCTTATCAGGGCACGGTCTCCGCCGAGAGCGTCGCCGAGTGGTACGAGACGTACGGTACGGGCCTGTTCGAGCAGAATCTCCGGGCCCCACTCGGGACCACCGTCACCAATGCGGAGATCGGTCTGACTCTTACCTCCGATCCCACCAGGTTCTGGCACCTGAACAACGGCATCACCATGATCTGCGACTCGCTCACGGCGGAGAACGACAGCGCCAGGGCACCGCAGAGCAAGCCGACCACTCTCACCGTGACGGGGGCGAGCATCGTCAACGGTGCTCAGACGGTACGGGCTGTCGCCAGGTCCATGCACGACGACGGTGAGGCCGCAGCCAACGCCACCCTGAGCATCAAGGTCATCAACACGCAGAAAGACCGGGAATTTGGCGTCCAGGTCTCGCAGGCGGCGAACCGGCAGAACGCCATCGAGCAGCGCGATCACATCGCGCTGGAACCGGTGCACCAGGCGATCAAGGCCAACCTGCGCGCCGAACTGCGCAAGCAGTACGTGATCAAGCGCGGCGAGCCGGTTGCCGCGCCCGAGACCGGTTGCTCACTGGACGAAGTCGCTCTCGCACTCGCGTGCCTGCACCCGGATGCGGAACAGGCCGCCCGGGCCGCCAGTTCCACGGAGAACCTCTGGGAGCAGGGCCCCAAGGGCAGCCACACCCTGCTGTTCAAACGTGAACCCTCGCCGCAGAAGGTGTGGCGCTCCGTGCTCACGCTGCGCGCGGCACGGAGCGCGGTCTACGAACTGGGCAGTGGGCAGAACAGCCGCGAGGCGGCAACCGCGGAGCATGGTGGTTTTCTCGTCACCCACCTGATCTTCCAGCATCTCGGTGCCACGAGCATCGATGACCCCGACTTCGACTGGGACAGCGAGGTCCTGGAGAAGATCCCTGCCCTCGTACCGGATCTGGTGCGTCGGCTGACGCACCAGATCGTCGCTCGTTACGGGCCACGTCCCCAGATCAGGACCGCCTTCCAGACCGCGGAGATGTGCCGGGAGCTAGCGAAGCACGTCCTCGGCGACCTGGCCGATGGCGTTGCCGTTCCCGTACCTCCCGCGAAGGAGCGCAAGCAGCGTCGCCCGAACACCGTGCCGCTCCTGGTCGACCGCCGTGTGATCAAGGACGGAGCCCCTCTCCAGTACGTGGCTCAGAACGAGCCCGAGCGCGACGCCATGGAAGAGTGGCTTGTCCAGGACGAACGGCGGCGTCAGGCGACCTGGGTCAATCACCGGACCAAGTCGATCCTGTGGGCGTACGACGAGCAGCAGTACTCGCCGTCCGGGCTGGTGTCGAAGATGTGGGCGGATGCCGAATGGGACGAACGGCCGGTGGCCAACCAGGGGACGACTCGCTGGCTCCTCGCGGACGGCCGCAGCCTTTGGGACCTGGCGAAGGGCATCCACGGCGAAGAGGAAGAAGAAGGCGAAGCGTGACGCTACCGGCGGGCCGTCAGTAGGGGCCCGAGCCCTCCGGGCCGCGCAGCCGGGCGAGGAGATCGGCGATCTCGCGGGTCTCCTCATGGTCCTCGCCGAGGAGGACGCACATGTCCTCGTGGAGGGTGTCGAGGACGCCTTCAGCCTCGGTGCGGCGGCCCTCCGAGAAGAGGAGGAGGCCGATGCTGCGGCGCAGGTCGAGAGCGGTCTCGGAGGCGTCTCCGTCAGTGTCGGAGACGACCTCCAGGACCTCCTGGAACTCCTGCAGGGCGGCGGTGGCCTGGCCGAGGTTGGCCCGGCAGTGGGCGGCGCGTCGGCGGCACTCCAGCGCGCTCTCGCTGGAGGGTCCTGAGGTACGGGCGTAGACGGCGGCCAGCGCGTCGAACTCCGGCAAGGCACGCCGGAAGTCCTCGC
Source organism: Streptomyces sp. NPDC058464 (assembly GCF_042721035.1). Classification (NCBI taxonomy): domain Bacteria; kingdom Bacillati; phylum Actinomycetota; class Actinomycetes; order Kitasatosporales; family Streptomycetaceae; genus Streptomyces; species Streptomyces sp. NPDC058464. The sequence continues at coordinate 104,037 of NZ_JBHXMA010000022.1, read as the reverse complement.
CGGCCATGAGGACAGCCGCGCGCTGCCGTCGCAGGCCGAGTACACGGGGGTTGTGCGCGCCGAGAGCTGTGGCTGCCGTGGCGATCACCACCTTGAGGACATCCGCGGCCTGGGCGAACCGTCCGCTTTCGGCGAGGTCCGCGGACCGGGTGTAGGCGTCCCGGATCGCGTCTCGGAGCGCGGTGTCGACGCGCGCCGGGGTCGGCACCGGAGCCGTCGGCTCGGGTGAGGGCGCGGGCGTCGTGGTCCGCCGCAGGGGTACGTTCGGCTGTCGGTAGACCACCGTCGGGTCGGGAACCTCGGAAGAGGAGCCGCCTTGGGTGAGGGTCACGGGTTCGGCTGCCGATCCCGGTTGCGGCAGGTGCGGCGACAGGCGTTCGTACACCGCGTACGCGTCAGCGGGACGCTGTTCGGGCACCTTGGCCAGCAGGTCCAGGGTCAGCGCTTCCAGGTCCTCCGGTACCTCGGGCCGCAGGGTGCGTAACGGCTTCGGCGGCACGTTCATGTGCTGGTGCAGTAGCTGGTACTCGTTGTCGCCGCTGAAGACAGGCTCTCCGGTGAGGAGTTCGTGCAGCATGCAGCCAAGCGCGTAGAGGTCGCTGAGCGGTGTGATCTGCGCGCCGTCGATCTGCTCGGGCGGCATGTACCGGCTGGTACCGATCCGGTTGCCGGTGGCCGTGAGCCGGGTGACATCCGTGCGCAGCAGCTTCGCGATGCCGAAATCCAGCACCTTGACCGTGCCGTCCGTGGCGATCAGGACGTTGTCCGGCTTCAGGTCACGGTGCACGACCGGGATGGCGTGCGCGTACGACAGAACGGTGCAGATCTGCGCCGCGATCGACGCGGCCCAGCTCACCGGGAGGCCGGCCGCCGCTCCGTCCTCCGCGCCTGCCAACACCCTGCGCAGGGAGATCCCGCGCACGTACTCCATCACCAGGTACAGCCGGTCGTACGACGCCTCGTCGAGTACCGCGTCGAACACCTGCGGCACACCGTGATGCCCGATCCGAGCGGTGACGCGCGCCTCGCGTTCGAAGCGGCGGGCGAACTCCTGCGCCTGCGCGGGCGATGCGACGACGTCGGGCCGGATGAGCTTGACCGCGATCTCCCGGTCGAGAACGGCGTCGTAACCCCGCCAGACCGTGCCCATACCGCCGGACTCGATCTCCTCGATCAGCTCATAGCGGCCCTGCTCGCCGATTCTCCTTGCCTGCGACACGCGTTGCGCCCCCGTCGTCCTGATGCCACGTCAGCCGATCGCTGTACACGGTACCTATTGGCGGGGTGCGGGGCAGGGGTTACAGCAGGTGGTCGGCCTTGCCGGCCTTGATGTCGGTGATGAGGGTGCGCAGGGCTTCGAGGGAGTCGGTGAGGTGGCGGTCCTCCTGGCCGTTGACGGCTATGTAGGCGTTGCCGTCGGCGTCGGTGCCGAGGCGGAAGCAGGAACTGCCTTCGGCGCAGAAGGGGTCTTCCCAAATGATGTCGGGCACTGGTGCTCCTCACAGTTGGTGTGCGAGTTCACGAATGAAATCTCGGGACTGCTCTGGCGGCAGTGCCAGACCTTCCAACAGATCGAGCTGTGCCCGGTATTTCGCCAACTGCCCTTCGGCGTGGAGGAAGGTGGGTCCGTGGGAGCTGTCCACCTGCACTGTATCGAGCTGCGGTACGGGCCCTTCCAAGTAGACGACCGTCTGCCCGGCTCCAGGGAAGGCGCCATGGGCGAAGGGGACGACGAGCACGGTGACGTTGTCCCGCTCGGAGACCTCCAGCAAGTACTTCAACTGGGCGCGAGCCACGTCGATACCACCAAACTGCATCCGCAGCGCGGCCTCGTGGATGACGGCGACGTACGGGATCGCGGTGTCACCGGTGATCACCTGCTGGCGTTCCGAACGCAGTGCGATGCGTAGGGCAACCTCGTGCTCGGGCAGGGCAGGAACCGCGGCTCGGAAGATGGCCATCGCCTGTTCCGATGTCTGCAGCATGCCCGGCACGTGCACGGTGTTGGCACCGCGCATGCGTACAGCGCTGCTCTCCGATTCCGCGATGTCCAGCAGGCCTTGGGGCAGGGTGCCTCGATAACGCTCCCACCAGCCCGTACTCAACTCGGCCATCGCGACAAGCGCTTTGACGTATGCCTCGTCGGTCACATCGCAGTTGTAGGCCAGTGTGAGCAGGCGGTCGGCGCTAATACCCCGGACTCCTGACTCGATGTTGGAGATCTTTCCTCGGTCCACGCCCAGTAGGCCCGCCGCGAACTCTGCGGACATGCCCGCCACCGTACGGATACGGCGTAGTTCACTTCCCAGTCGCTTCTGCCGTTCCGTGGGGGTTGTCCTCGGGGGCATGGAGTTCCTTCCATCCAGTGGGTCCGCTCGGTCGCACTCGGAGACCGTCCAACCTCTCGGTGGTGAATTTTCTTGAGTGCGTGGAAAATTTACCACCGCCTGCTCTACTGTCGGTATCGCGCAAGCTACACACCGCAATGCCGGAAGCGCACCGCGTGAGCATGCCCCGTCCGCCCTGGGACAGGTGTGTCCGCGACCAGGGCGGTAGGCCACCGGCGACCCCAAACCCCTCACAGAGCCGTGGAGTTCGCCATGCCCGAGATCCCCCTCGTCCCCGCTTACTGGCGCTTCCCCGCCCATCCCGCCTCCGTACGGCGGGCCCGGCACGCCGTCGCCGAATCGCTGCCGGACGCCCTTCGTCCACAACTCGGCCACGACCTGGGCCTGTTGACCTCGGAGCTGCTCACCAACGCGATCCGTCACGGTGCCTGCGGGGAGGACGGGGACCTCGTCGAACTCGTTCTGTGGCCGGCCGACGGCCACTACTGGCTGGCCGTCTCCGACCCGGGTACCGGCAAACCAGAACTCGCTCACCCGGGCGTCGACTCGGAGAACGGTCGGGGCCTGATCCTCGTCGAAGGCCTCGCCGCCGCCTGGACCGTCCGGTCCCGCTCCGCGCGCGGAACGTCCGTGATCGCGGGGCTCTCGTTCCGCCAGGGAGGCTGACCAGGGGGAGTGGTCGGCTGGGAGGAGACGGAGGGGCGGGCGGGTCAGGCCACCTCGTCGTCGATGTTCTCCTCCCGGCGGATCATCCGCCAGGCCGCCCGGCGCGCACTCTGGTTGAGCGACTGCTTGAAGCTGTCGTCGTGGCTGAAGTACTGCCGTCCCAAGTCGGCGATGGTGTCGATGTGTTCGGCCATCTTGTCTTCGAAGACCTCGTCGTAGACGAGACCGAAGTTCTCCTCGTCGTTGACGGCGGCGGCACGCACCTTCGGGTCCGCGTTCGCCTCCAACCAGGGCGTGATCACGTCCTGGTCGGTGAAGCTGGTGCCGTACTTGTCGTTGAACTTCTCGATCAGCTCCGACAGCAGCGACTTCTCCGGCTCCTTTGCACCGCCCCCACCTTCGCCGAAGCCGCGCAGCTCCGCCGCTCCCTCGGAGGTCAGAGCGAGGTCGTGCTCGCCGGTCTTCTGGATACGCAGATGGCTGAGGTCGACGTCCCCTATGTCCACGCCGCCGTCTCCGCGTCGTGGCAGGCGGTTGAGCAGGTGGCGGCCGTAGAGGTAGAGACATTCGAGGTCGGCGTCGCGGTAGGGCACGATCTGCGAGAGGAAGCCGTACTTCCGTACATAGTCGTTGAGATCCGCGCGGAACTTCTCGGCGGCCTCGGCGGCTTCCTCGTCGGGGTCGCCAGCCTCGTCCTTGCGGTCCAGCAGGTCGGTGAACCGCTGGACGGCGGGGGCGAGTTGCCGGTACAGCTCCGCGTGGAGCCTCTCCCAGCGGGCCACCGAGCCCGCCGCCTTCTCCTCGGCTGCCAGATAGGCGTCCGCGAACTCCCGCATCTCTTCCTCGACGAGGATGTCGGGCTGCATGACCTGGCTCTGCGCGATGTAGAGGAGGTTGGGGTCGGAGGGAAGGGTGTTGGCCTCCTCGAAGTACGGGCGGAAGGACTCCTTGATGCTCTCGGCGTCGTTGACGAAGTCCAGTACGGCCAGGTCTGACTGCGACTTGCGGTCGGCGGTACGGTTCAGCCGGGAGAGGGTCTGGACGGCGCTGATGCCCGCGAGTTTCTTGTTCACGTACATCGTGGTGAGCAGCGGCTGGTCGAAGCCGGTCTGGTACTTCTCGGCGACGACCAGGATGCGGTACTCGCGCTGTGTCACTGTCCCGCCGGTGCGCACGGCCTTGTCGTCCTTGCGCGTGTACGCGAACGCCTTCGGCAGTGCGGACTCGGCGAGGCCGCCGTTCTCCTTCGGCTCGGTGGTCTCCTCGCCGTCGTACGTCAGGCTGCCGGAGAACGCGACCAGGACGCCAGGGTCGGCGTATGCGAGATCGTTGACGTACTTCCTGATCGCGCGGGCCATCTGTACGGCGCTGTGCCGGGAGGCCGTCACCACCATGGCCTTGGCGCGTCCGCCGAGTCGGCCGGCGGTATGCGTGCGGAAGTGCTCGACGATCACCTGCGCCTGCTGGGTCACGGTGGAGTCGTGTGTGAGCGCGTACCGGGCGAGCAGCGGATTCGCCTTGGACGGGTCCACCTCGCGCTCGTCCGGGTTCCTGTTCACCAGCTTCCAGTACGTGTCGTACGTGACGTAGGTGCGCAGGGGGTCGAGGATGAAGCCTTCCTCGATGGCCTGGCGCATCGAGTACGTGTGGAAGGGGACGTACGTCGGCTTGCCGTTGACGGTGTCCAGGGTGCCGAAGAGTTCGAGCGTTTTGGCCTTGGGTGTGGCTGTGAACGCGAAGTAGGAGAGGTTGGAGGCCTTGCTGCGCTGGGCGGCCTTGCGGATGAGCTTGGCATCGGTGGTGGCTGCCTCTGCTTCCACCTTGGTTGCCCCGGCGTCGTCGGAGTCGGAGTCCAGGCCGAGGTCACGCAGCGCCGCGCGTACGGCTGTTGCCGCGTCGCCGGACTGGGAGGAGTGAGCCTCGTCCACGATGATCGCGAAGTTGCGGCCCTGTATCTCGGTCGGACTGCGGCGCAGGTAGTCGATGAGGGCCGGGAAGGTGTGCAGCGTGACCGTGATGATCTTCCCGGTCTCGCGGGACAGTGCCTTGGCGAGCTGTTCCGACTTCGCGCCGTGCTTCTCGTCGATCTTCACGACCAGACCGGCGTTCTTCTCGAAACTGCCGACGGTTTCGCGTAGTTGGGCGTCGAGATTGCGGCGGTCGGTGATGATCACGACCTTGTCGAAGACGGGCGCACCGGGCTTGAGGCCATCGGCCAGAGCGTCGGGCTCGATCTCGGCGGGGTTGGTCGGCGTGTGCAGCGACGACAGGCGGTGAGCCAGCCACCCGATGGTGTTCGACTTGCCGGAACCGGCAGAGGCCATGCCGAGGTAGTTGTGACCGGCGCCGTGGCGGGCCGCGTGGTCTGTGAGCTTCTTTACGATGTCCCACTGGTGGTAGCGCGGGAAGATCAGCTTCTTCCGCGTCCGCCCGTCCGGGCCCTTCTCCTTGCTGAGGTGCACGAACCGCTCGATCAGGTCGAGCCAGGTGTCCCGCTCCCAGATCTGCTCCCAGAGGTAGGAAGTCGCGTACGTCCCAGGGACGGTGGGCTCCGGATTCCCCGCGCCGCCGGGCTTCCCCGGGCCTTCCGAGCCGGTGTTGAACGGCAGGAACCGCGTGAGCTTGCCGCGCAGCTCGGGCGCGACGTAGACCACGTCGGTGTCGACGGCGAAGTTCGCGATGACGCGGCGCGCGAAGATCAGCTCGGTGGGGTCCCGCTTGAGTCGGTACTGCTCCTTGGCGTGCTCCGCCCCCTGACGTGTGAGGGCGTTCTTCAACTCGGCGGTCGCCAGCGGGATTCCGTTGAGGAAAAGGGTTATGTCCAGCTCGTTGCCCTTGTCCGCCTGCTTCGCCGCGTACTGCAACTCCTTGACGAAGGTCAGCCGGTTCGCCCGGTAGTCGTCCAGGACGGCGTCCGAGGCGACGAGCGACGGCTTGAAGTAGGCGAGCCTGATCAGGATGCCGTGGTCCTTCACGCCCTTGCGGAGTACGTCCAGGACGCCGTCGGTTCCGATCGCCTGGTCCACGCGCTTGGCGAACCCGGCCTGGGCGGCGTTGGCGTCGTCGCCGTAGAGGGCGATCAGTTCGGCCCAGTCGTCGCCCTGAGTCTTGCCGATGAACTCGGTGAGCTGGGCGGTGTCCAGGCCGAGTTGGGGTCGGTAGTCGTGCTTGTTTCCCTCAGTCCAGCCGCGTTCCAGCAAGGCGGCGACTATGGCGTTTCCGAAGGCTGCTTCGTCGTGGACGGACATGAGCGGTTATTCCCCCGCTTTCCGGTGGTCAGGTACGTGATGTCGCGGCAGAACTTGTCGAAGGACGGTGAGTTGGCACGGGCCAGGTCGAGATCCATGTCCTGGGTCAGTGCCGGCTGGTCGACGCGGGGGCGGTAGCGCACTCCGTCGCGCCGGTGGTGGGACAGCCAGCCCTTGCAGTCGCGGAGCGTCTCGCTGTTCGCCGGGATCTCCAAGTGGTCGGCGAGCCCCGCCCGGCCGCTGAGGGAGGGCGCCGAGGCGAGGAACCACGCCTCGAACTCTCTGTTCGCCAGTACGACGGCCGTACGGCGGTCCGGACGGGCGGCTTCGGCCCTGGCCAGGAGTGAAGGCCCGAGGCTGGCCGGGCAGTCGTCGTCTGCGTCGATCACGATCAGGATGCCGCCAGCGTGGTCGGCGGGTACGCGTCGAGCCTGGACCTTCACGGCGTTTTCTACGCCGCCGGGCCGGACGAGCCGGCCACGGTCGACCAGGAAGGGTTTCAGGATGTCCGCATCCCAAATCTCCGCCTCGTACATCAGCCTTCGCAGGAGGACGGGCAGCGCGCTGATCTCGCCCTCGCCCTCCACGACAGAGGCGATCGTGACTCTCTGCTGGTTCACTCCTCACCCTCCGGCCGCTCATCCGGTCGGGTTGGGGGTTCGACGACCGGGCGCAACTGGTCGGAGCGCAGCAGTTCGGCCGTGGTGGCCAGGCCGTCAGCCACGATCGACCGGCTCACCGGGTCGACTTCGCCGATCACTGTCACTCCGTGCTCGGCGGCGACCACGCGGATTGCCGACAGGTCGGCCTCCTTGCGGTCGAACAACTCCGCGCTCTGCGTGGTGGCGAGGACCTGTACGTGTTCGCTCGCTTCCGTGAGCGCGTCGTAGAGGGCTCCGGCCGCGAGCGGGTGCAGGGCGAGTTCGGGTTCCTCGACGGCGATGGGAGGAATCCAGCCGTCGCGGGCATCGTGCTGGAAGAGTGCGGTCAATAGACCGATCGCTCGGATTGTCCCTTCCGACATGGACTCGGCCCGGAAGATGTGCGGTTCGGTGTCACCGTCAGCGGCGAAGCCGATCCGCGCCGCGATGTAGTCGGCGGAGGGGTCTGTTGAGCCGACCTCTACGACTCCGGGCACAATCGCCCCGAGGTACTGCGAGATGCGCTCACGCTGCTGCTCCCCGAGCGCGGCCAGCGCCGAGCCGAGGCCGCTGCCGTCCTCCTTCAGCATTCCGGCGGTTGGCGTGTTGGGGCGGGCGGCACGGAGGTTGGATAGGTCAGGGCTATAGAAGAACATATCCGCGAGAGTCCCGTGAAGTTTGAAGAACGGCTCTGTGTCAGCCACTCGCGCAAGCTCCAGCCGACTCTTACGATGTCCCGTTTCCGGGCGGTCTCGCACCACGAATTGCTTGGTGTCAGTCCCGCTCTCGTCGCCAGGGCGGCGCATTTTGCAGAACTCACGTTGGATACGGATACCAGATCCTGTGTCTCGGCCCAGCCTGGTGGCTGCCGTCGGCGCGAGGGTGATCTCATACGACCCCACCCATGGCTTCCTGTCATGGGGTGGGAACGCTGGCAGGTAAAACTCCAGACCGATCGTGCAAGAGGTCGCCGGCTCAGGGACCCGGCGCACAACCTCCTCCCACCCGCCACGCGCCGCCACGGCCTCGGCCGGACCGTCCAACAGCGCGTCGCGGACGAAGCGCAAGGCATCCAGGAAGTTCGACTTGCCTGCGGCGTTCAGTCCGAGCAGCACAGTGAACGGGCCAAGAGTCACGTCGCAATGGGCGATGGACTTGTAGTTGTCGACGCGGACACGGGTGATGAGCGGCATCGGGTGGTGGGGCGCGGTGGGGCTCATAGCGCGATCATTCCTCGATCCCTCGTCCGCTGGCGGTGGACACGTCGATTTGGCCGGTGACGGCGGCAGTGATCAGGGCCTGGCGGCGTTCAACCATCACTTTTTGCTGCTTCTGCAAGAGAGTCTTCATGGACCGGTCTCGAGCGGCCGCGCGATCCAGCCGTTCGACAGCCACCTTTTGCGTGGCCACATCTGGGAACGGAAAGCGCTGAGGCCTCAATTGCTCGCGCGTGAGATGCGTCATCGTGCTCGAATTTCCCTGCACTGCAAAGACGCGCAACTTCTCCGCAACAAGCATGCAGTAATATAGCCAGCGCGCCAGATCTGCACCTCGAGCGCGAATCCTGTGCAATGCCTTCTGGTAGTAAATTTCTTCCAGTTGGCCGCCCCATACCGCCGCTCGACCAGGCCAACTGCCACCTTCACAGACAAGGAGATCCCCTTTGCTGAGCCTGTAGCGTTGCTGCTCGTCCGGCGGAAAGTCCATCATTGCGAGATCTTGGACATCAATCTCGTCCCACTGTACGTTGGCTACACGCAGGTAGGGTCGTAGATGGGATCCCGTCGTTCGGTCCTGATTAAGCATCTTGCCAAGCTCGACCTCGAAGAGGTGTGTTACGGCAGCGATTCGCCAATCAGACGGAACAGTACCGAGCCATCGCAGACCACTGTCCTTCCTGTCTCCCTGCACATCTCGACCAGCAACCACATCAAACGCGCGTGCGACCGCAGCCTCATCAATGAGCCTGATCTGGCATTCGCGAAGCGCTAGTATGGTGTCGATACGGCTGGTCTCAACATCGAGGAAGTCGGCAATGCGGCGCTGCTCGGCCGTAGGAGGTAGTGGAACCCTCAATTGCTCAATATCCGGCATGTAAATCGTCTTGTGAGTGGATCCCGTCGCAATGCGCTTGAGATCCGGAGCCGTCGCCCTGAGGGAGTGAAGGAGATATCTGGGATCCAGTTTTGGTCCACACGTCCACGTGGCAAAATCCTGACTCGTCGCCATATCCGCACCCATGATGGCGGAGAAGCCGACCGATGCAGTGCGGGAGAGAATCACAGTGCCAGCCGGATGCTTTACCGCTGCCGAATTCGCCAAACCGAGCTTGCTAACCTTTTCTTTCGTCTCCGTGATTACATCGGTGGTGCCGCTACGCAACTGCCATACATCTGCCAGTGTGATCCAGGGAACCGTGCAATTATCCCAGTATTCGGGGACGCTTCGGTTGGGCGTGTGCCCGGAACCAAGCCGGGCAACAAGGCGAATTGGCACGGTTGGCCAGTGAGACCGTTCAAGCCAGGGGGCGACGGAAGTATTCGTCACTTCGTCACCTCCCCAAGCAGAGCCTGGATTTCGCCCTCCAGAGCCTTCAGCTCCGCGTCGATCTCCCCCAATGCCCGCGGTGGCTTGTACACATAGAAATGCCGCGTGAACGGAATCTCGTACCCCACTTTTGTCTTGCTGCGGTCGATCCAGGCATCCGGAACATGCGGCAGAACCTCCCGCCGCAGGTGCTCCTCCACGTCCTCCTCCAGCGGCACGTTCTCGTAGTCCCGCAGCTCAGGATCCGGCTCAGGCTCACCCTTGAGGCGCTGGACCTCGCCCCCCGGGTCCCGCACGCCAACCACCTCCCGCAGCGCCTTGCTGAATGGCGCGCCTGTCGGCCACAACAGGCCGGCCGCGACGACCGCGTCCTTGAGATCGATCCACGCGTCGGACTTCGTCGTCCAGGACTTGCCGACCAGCGGGCGCAGCGCCTCCGCGAACGCCTCCGCGTCCGTGGCCCGCACGATCGGCTTCGATGCGGTGAGGGCCGCCAGTGTCTCCTCCGTCACCTCGAAGCGGAGCTTCAGCGGCCGTTCGACGGTGATCCGGTGATACCCGAAGTCCTCGTTGCGGAAGACCTTGATCTTCCCGGCCCGGTCGGCCAGGTCGTGGCCGCCGCCCTTCTCCGCCGCGTCGACGACCGCCAGCGCCTCCGTGTAGAGCCTGGTGATCTCGGAGATGTGCTGATCGCCCAGTTCCTTGCGCTTGTCGCCGAGCGACTTCCGCATCTTGCGCCAGTAGTCGCGCGCGTCCAGGAGGACGACCTTGCCGCGCCGGTCCCTGGCCTTGCGGTTGCTGAGCACCCAGAAGTACGTGGAGATACCGGTGTTATAGAAGAGCTGGTCGGGCAGGGCGACGATGCCCTCCAGCCAGTCGTTCTCCAGGATCCACTGCCGAATCTTGGACTCACCCGACTCCGCCGCCCCCGTGAACAGCGGGGAGCCGTTGAAGACGATCGCGATGCGGCTGCCGCCCGCCCCCGACGCGTCCACCGGCTTCATCTTGGAGATCATGTGCTGGAGGAAGAGCAGCGACCCGTCGTTGATGCGCGGCAGGCCGGCCCCGAACCGCCCGCTGTCACCGAGGCGTTCGTGTTCGTCCTCGACCGCGTCCTTGACCTTCTTCCACTCCACGCCGAACGGCGGGTTGGCCAGCAGGTAGTCGAAGGTGGCGCCGGCGTGGCCGTCGTCGCTGAAGGAGTTGCCGAACTTGATGTTCTCCGGGTCCTGGCCCTTGATCATCATGTCGGACCGGCAGATGGCCCAGGACTCGGGGTTGAGTTCCTGGCCGAAGACCTTGACCGTGGCGTCCCGGTTGTGGGCGGTGATGTGCTCCTCGGCCGCGCTGAGCATGCCGCCGGTGCCGCAGGCCGGGTCCATGACCGTGCGGACGGTGCCCGGCAGGGCCAGCGCGTCGGTGTCCGGGGCGACGAGCAGGTTGACCATCAGCCGGATGACTTCCCGCGGTGTGAAGTGCTCACCGGCCGTCTCGTTGGACTGCTCGGCGAAGCGCCGGATCAGCTCCTCGAAGATGTAGCCCATCTGATGGTTGGTGACGATCTCGATCGGCTTGCCGTTCTCGCCGAGCACGAGTTCGCCGTCTTCGTCCCTCTTCACCGGCCGGAGGTCGAGGTCGGCGAACCGCCCGACCACCTGGTACAGCAGGTCCGCCGCGGCCAGTCGCCTGATCTGCTGGGCGAAGTCGTACCGCTCCAGGACCTCCCGCGCGTTGGGGGAGAAGGCGCCGTAGTACTCGTTGAGGTACTTCGCCGCGTGCGAGGCGTCGCCCGCGATGGCCTTCAGCGTGTAGGTGCTGGTGTTGTAGAAGCTGTGGCCGGACGCCTTGCGCAGGAAGCGGTCGGGATTGATGTCCTCGTTCGCGTAGCGGGCGGCGACCTCCAGGACCTTGTCCTTGGTCGGAGCCAGGACGCACTCCAGGCGCCGCAGCACCGTGAACGGCAGGATCACCTTGCCGTAGTCGGACTGCTTGTAGTCGCCGCGCAGGAGGTCGGCGACCGACCACGCGTGGTTCGCCAATTCCGTGTGCTTACTGCTGTTCAACACTGTCCTTCCGGAGTTTCGCCGCCCCCGAGGGACGGAGAGGTCAAGTCTGGCTGCTCACGGTGCCGGGCCGAAGGTTTCACGCCGATCCGTGGCCGTTCGGCAACAGCGCGCCGCCAGTGAGTCCGGTGCCGAGGAGACGTGTGACGTCCTCAGCGGCCTGGTCGGCACGACGTGCGGCGGTGCGCAGTTCGTGCAGGTGGCGGAACGCCGCGCCGTAGCGCTGCTGTTCGGCGAGCGGGAGCAGGGGAACGCGGAGTCGTCGGGGGTCCACCCGAACGATGGATGTACCGGTGGCTGCGGCGTTGACGTTCTGTTCCGCTGCCAGGAACCCGGCCAGGAACCAGGGGTCGAGACGGCGTTGATCCGGACGGAAGAGCAGCAGATGGGGCCCCAGGAAACAGCCTGACTCGTCCGGCTCGACGACCCGGGCCACGGTGCTGTGTCCTACGCGGAGCGTCTCCGTGAGCAGCACGTCACTTTCCTGGATCGAGGGGAGGGGGGCATCGGCGGGCAGGTCCGCTTTCGTTCCGGAGGCGGGTCGGTTCTTCACGACATCCGTGGCTGTGAGCGTCGGCCTTCCGCCGCGTTCTGGTTCGGGTTGCGACAGCGGTTCGACGCTACGAGTCCGGCGGCTCGCGGGCGCGGTGCGAAGCAGAGTGAGAGCGCCGCCGCGAAGAAGATCCGCGACCGTCGCTGTACGCCAGTCGCGGGGGCGGTCGTCGGCCGGTGGCCAGTCGCCGTCGGCGCTGAGGTCGGTCAGATCCTGCGCGGCTTGGCGGAGTCGGCCGTACGACTCCGATGCCTGCCGGGCCAGCAGGGCAGGGAGTAGAGCTTGCCGGGAAGCCGTTCGGATGTGGCGGGCCGGGGTCAGGTCCACGGCCTCGGTGAGGAGGTCCGTGATCGGCACGGCGCCCGTGATGCCCGGGACGCCTGTGAAGCCGTCCCGGTCGGCGAGGTAAGGCCGCCACGCTGAGAGCACGGTGTTGTGGATGGCCGTCCAGTCGAGGTCCCGGTTCTCGGCAGCGGCGGCGTCGACGAGGAGAACCGTTCCCGGAGGTTCGGCCTGCGGATCGGGCCGTTCGAGCACCCACACGTGCAGGCCGATGTGGAGCGGGGTGGCCGCGCCCGGGGGAAGCGAGACGACCGCGCGGAGGGCTCCGTCGCGTACGAGCTGCGCCCGGATACGCCGGCCGGCGGTGCGCTCCGCGACGGCGGGCGGCATGAGGAGCACGGCACGGCCGCCGGGCGCGAGGTGGGCCAGGGAGTGCTGGACCCAGGCGAGTTCGGGCTCGCCCTTGGGCGGCACGCCGTACGCCCAGCGTTGGTCGTAGGCCAGATCCTCGTGCCCCCAGTCACGGACGCCGTACGGCGGATTGCACAGGACGGCGTCCGTGGTCAGGCCCTTGAAGGCGTCGGAGCGCAGGCTGTCCCCGGTACGTACGGAGATCACCGCCTCGGGGGCGCTCAGCCGGAGCCTCGCGGCGGCCTGGGCGGCCTGGGCGACCAGGATGTCCTGGCCGCGTAGTTCGGTCGCCCCGGCGGATGCTGCCGCGGCGAGCAGCGAGCCGGTGCCGCACGCGGGATCAAGAACGCTCGCGGGAAAGTCGTTGCCCGTGCTGTCGGTCAGAAGCCGGGCCATGAGGTCGGCCAGGGGGCGCGGCGTGCGGTAAGTGCCTGTGCCCCCGGAGTCCTCCAGCAGACGTTCGGCCAGGACGTCCGTCGTGGCCTCGGCACCGTCCGCGGCGACGCTTCGCAGCAAGGCCCTGAGCGGCCCGGCCGCGTCGGCGCCGTATGCGAGGCCTGCGAATCCGGGAACGTCATCCGCCTTGTCGGTCGTCACCGCTCGGGCCCATCGCAGCAGCGCGTCGTCACGCAGTTCGGGGAGGGCTTCGCGTTTTCTCCGGTCCAGTCGGGCCGCTGCGAGCACCGCAGGGAGCAGGTGGAGGGCCAGGTCCGAGTCGCCGGGGTGGGCGCGCAGCGCCGTGCGGAGTTCGTCCGCCGGCGTGTCCTCGGGGAGTTGGCCACGGGCCGAGAGCCAGGCGCGTACGGCGTCGACGTCGTAGGTGGGGCTGGTGTCCGTGCCTCCGGCCGGGGCGGGAAAGTCCGCGTGCCGACGGCGCCAGTTGCTCACCGTGGCGCGGGTGACCCCGGCCAGCCGGGAGATGTCGGCGGCGGTCACGAGGGCACTGGCCTGCTGGTTCATGGGCTCCTGCCGGTGACGTAGGGGTGGGCGGGCTGGACGGCCCCACTCTATACCAGCGCCTCACTGGCATGAAGTGTTTGACAGTGCTTTCAGTTGAAGATGTACTGGGAGTGCTTTCACCCGGCCTCCCGACTTCCCCGGGACTCCCGGGCATCCCTCTGCCCACAACACCTTCGAACGGATCAGCACCATGGCAACCAGGACCTCCAGTCCCTCCAGCACCTCCAAGCGCACCCTGTACCGGCTCACGGGCGTCGCTCCCACGGTCGACGCGATGTTCGACGTTCTTGACCCCGAGCAGCTCGAAGTTGTCGACGCGGAACTGCAGTTCCCGGAGGAGCACCTGGGGGTTCCGGCACTGTTGGTTTCGGGCAGTTTCGAGCAGTCCGAGGCGAGTTGGTGCGGCGAGATCAACCGCACGACCGGGTGCGAGGTGTCGCGGCCGGTGAACCGGTCGGCGGGGCTGCTGATGCTCGCGGTCGACGGCGAGGTGTACGCCATCGGCTACGACCAGGGGTTCCGCCTGGTGCCCGACCGTGTCAAGGACCGGCGGTTCGGACTGAGCTTCGTGATCCGCAGGGTGGACCCCGCCCAGATCCGCGACCTGGTCGCCCATACGCCGGGCGGCGGCCGGACCGACATCACCCTCGTGCCGGGCGGCACTCCGGTCTGGAGCCTGGGTGTCCAGGAGCACGCGCAGATTGTGCGTCGGCTGGGCGGTCGGCTGGAGCGGATGCAGCTCGCGATCGGTCGGGACAACCGTACGAAGGTCTCCAGCGTCGAGGGCGGCACCGGGCTGCGGATGCGGCTCGGCGTCGACCCCGCGGACCTGGTCGCGGACATCAGGGCCATCGCCCGTGTTCTCCGGGAGGAGGACCCGAGTCAGGCACTGGAATTCGTCGAGCACATCGTCCCGGTCAAGGACGGCGACCTCGTCACGCGGCTGGAGGAGCGGCTCGACGACATGCTCGGCGAGCCGCCTGACGGACGTATCGCCGTCGCCGTCCCGTCCGACCACTGGGACGACTACGCCGCCGCCCAGGCGTTCGCCACCAAGGTGCACAGCACGGAGGCGTACCTCACCGACGACTTCAGCCTGGAGTACGTCCTCAACCGGGCACGTGTGCAGAGGCCCGGAACGCGCTTCGCCGCGCTCCGGGACGGCACGGTCACCCTCCACTCGCACACCCGGGCGGCGAAGGACGACGTCATCCGGACCTCGCACGTGCTGCGCTGGATCGAAGCGGAGGTGGCACTCGGCGCCCGCCGGTTCTTCCTGCTGGACGGGCAGTGGTACGAGATCGGCGAGGCGTATCTGGCGGCGATCCGTTCGCAGGTCGAGCGGCTCATCACCGGCACGCCCTCGGTCGACCTTCCGGCCTGGGTGCTCGGGGACAAGGAGCGGGACTACAACGAGTCGGTGCCCGACCTGCGGCCCGGGTACGTCTGCTTCGACCGTGACAACGTCCGGACCGCGCTGCACCGGGGCAACGGTGTGGAGATCTGCGACCTGCTGAGCCCGGACGACGTCCTGGTCATGGTGAAGCGGGCCAAGGGGTCCGACGCGCTGAGCCATCTGTTCGGCCAGGGCGTGGTCGCGGTGCAGACCCTGCTGCACTCGCCGGAGGCCGTGGACGGGTTCGCTCGGAAGGTGGACGCGGCTCGACCTGGCAACGGGCTGCCGGAAGGCTTCCGGCCTTCAAAGGTCGTCTTCGCGATCCTGCTCAAGAACGGAACCGACCTCACTGCCGATACGCTCTTCCCGTTTTCACAGGTCACCCTCGTACAGACGGCCAAGATCCTTGAGGCGTGGGGCGTCGCGGTCGAGGTCACCGGGATCCAGGCTGCGACGGCGACCCCGAGCCGGGCGGGAATCCGCCGCCTGGCCGCGTAGCGGGCTTGTCCAACACGTCCATGGGTAACGAAGAACACTCGCACCGATTGCGGACCGACAGGCTTCCCCTGCGCGAGGACATACCCTCACCCGCAGGAGTCACTTGTCCCCTGGGGAACCACCTCGTGTCCATGCTCCTGCTGAGGCTCCGCTCTGCCCAGCCGTTGATGGGCTCGCGGTCTACGTGACCAGCGTCGGGTTTGCTGCAGTATGCGAAGGCGGCCGAATGGAGTCGGACCCGGGCGTCGTCGAGCGCATCGAGCAGACCGTCTGACCCCAATGGCGACGAAGACCCCGTCCGGAGTGCTTCAGGGCGGGAAGTCGTCTTGCGTAGCCATCAAGGTAGCCACACAAGCGCCCTCCCTGCACGTTTGTGCAGGTCATAGCGATGCGGTGACGCTCCCCGGCGTACAGCCCGACTCGTCTGCTGCTGTTTGCGGCTGCGTCTGGGAAAAGGCCTCTGACCTGCGGCGGAGGCCTTTCCGGTTTTTCGGGGCTTGCCGCGTCAAGTGGCTGAAAGTCCCTCGGTAGACACCAAGCGTGCCCTGCGCCGGTTTGGCGCTTGTCTCCGAGGGAGGGTTACCGACGAAATGCGGTTCTCGAGGTGACGGAATACCTCATCGGCCGCTGACGCCCTGCCACGTCGGGGGCGGCGTCAGCGGCCGCCCTGCGGCCGCGACCTCCGCGCTGCCAGGAACACCAGCGCGCCGCCCGCCACCAGCAGGACGGCGGTGCCCGCCCACAGCAGGACTCCGTCCCCGCCCGTGGCGGCCAGCCCGCCGCCAGTCGTCGTCCCGCTCCTGGTTCCCGCCCCGGAGCTGGACGGGGTCGCGGTGGCCGTGGCCGACGGGGACGCGGAGGCGCTGGGCGACGGGCTGGATGTCGCCGAGCCGGTGGCTGTCACCGCGATCGCCGCGGTGTCGTTCGCCGCGTCGTCGTCACGATTGGGGTACTCGGGGTTCTCCACCGCCCGTACGCTGCCTCGCGCGCCGGGGACGACCCGGTCGATCCGCACCGTGAACTCCTGGGTCACGGAGTCGCCCGGCCGAAAGTCCGTGCTGCCGATGTCGCAGGTGTAGCTCTTCGCTCCGGCCTTGCCCGGTGTGCAGTTCCACAGCGGCCCGGGGTCGCCCTGCTCACCGGGGCCGGGGGCGCCGGTGATGGTGGTGCCGGCGGGCGGGGTCACCACGTACGTGCCGGAGTTGTCGGCGTCCACCCACTGGAAGTCCATCCGGCCCGGCCCGTTGTTCCGCACGCCCACGGTGATGCTCACCGTCTCGCCGACCTTGCCCTCGACTGTGTCACCGAGCGCCTGGTAGTCGGCGTGCTGGGTGGTGGCAAAGGTGCCGTACCCGGAGCCGGTGAATCCGGAGCCGGAGGCGACGGACTTCAGGCCGAGCGGCGCGCCGGTGCCTGTCTCGGGGAAGTCGGACGGGTCGAAGGAGTCGGGTGCGGTGCCGCCGACCGGCCACACGACGTAGGTGTTGTAGCCGTACATCGTGTCCTTGGAGGCGGTGTAGCGCAGCGGCGCATCCGTCTCGTAGGCCGCGTCGGGCGCGACCGGGGTGTCGAACCGGCACCAGGCGCCGACGTCGGGCAGGTCCGAGTAGTGGCAGTTGGGGTGGTCACGGGCGAGGGAGACGTCTTCTGAGTCCTGCACCAGCAGCATGACGCCCTTGTCGGCGGGGGCTGTGCCGGTGTTGGCGAAGGCCGGGGTGCGCTCGAAGACGGCGCCGGGCGCGATGCCCTTCAGCGCCGGGTAGGGCCGGCGGACGAGCTTCGGCCCGCCGACCAGGACGTCCGTCTTCCCCGTCACGGTGGCCGTGTCGGAGGCGGTGGCGGTGTAGGTGATGGCACCGTTGTCGCCGGCCTTGGCGGCCGCGGTGGGTTTCAGGAAGAACGGGTCGATCGACTCCCTGCCCGACAGCGGGCCCACGTCGCATCTCACTTTCAGGGTGCCGGTGCTCACGCAGTCCCCCGTGATCACCATCGTTGCCTTCCCGGCGAGGGACGACGCGTCGACCGCGACCGAGACGTCATGGGCGTCCCCGCCCAAGGCGGTGATGCCGAGGTCCAGGTTCGGGCCCTCGCCCTCGGTGGGGAGGTAGTAGTCCTCCTGGGCGTTCAGGACGAGCGTCGTTCCGGCGGCGTGCGCGGCCGGGGTTGCGACCGCCACAGCGGCGGTCGCGAAGACGGCGGCCGCAGCTGTCCGCCATGTTCTGCGTATCGTCAGCACGCTACGTGGACACGCCGGGACACGGGAAGGTTGTGTCCGAGCGTCCGTCAGGTGACGGACGGGTTGCGCTCCGGGAACCTCTCCGGAGCCTCGAACCAGCGACAGCCGACGGCCGGAAGTTCACCGGGAATATGAGTGCGACGCCGTGCGCCGTTGCCACTTGAGCGTGGAATCGGCGCACGGCGTCGAGTGTCCGCCCGTCAGGTCAGCCGAGGGCTTGCTTGTACGTCCAGTTGCCGGAGCCGATGACAGTGGTGGGTGTACCGAGCGTGCTGCGTCCCCCCGGGTAGAAGCGGACGGAGCCGTCGGCCATGAGCGCCCAGATGTCCGGGATCCTGTCGCCGTTGGCGTCAGGTGTACCGCGGATCAGCCGTACGTCGGATCGGTACCAGCCTGAGCCCACGTATTCGCTGTCCGCCCCGCCCGCGGAGGCCGCTGCGGAGGCGAGCGAGTTCAGGTCGACGCCTCCACCGCTGGTGGCCGCCTTGCCGGTGCGGAGCACGAGGCGGCCGCTGGCGTTGCTGCGGTAGATCAGGTCGGCAATGCCGTCACCGCTGATGTCCTGGACGCTGACGAGGTCGCGGTCGCCCCATGCCGTGGACGCGAGTCTGATGGCGGATTTGTAGGAGCCGCCCTCGTATCCGGAGAACACCCAGAGCTGGCCGTCGGCCGTCACGACGAACAGGTCCGGGTTGCCGTCTGCTGTGATGTCACCTGCCGAGACGATCTGGCTGTACGTGGCCGGATCGGGAGCTCCGGTCGGCAGATAGATCTCCTGGCGTCGGTCGACGTTGACCGCGCCGTATCCGTCGCCCGGGTAGACCCAGAGTCTGCCGCCCAGACGGGCTATGAGGTCCTGGACTCCGTCGCCGTGATAACTGTCACCGAGGTGGGTGATCAGGGCGTCCTTCCAGTATCCGGTCGTCAGGGGCGAGTACTTGGGTTCGTCCGGGTCGTTGGGATCGCGGTCGGGGTTGTTGCGGTAGGCGCCGGGCATGGAGATATGCAGGTCGCCGGTTCCCTTGGTGAGGTCCGCATTGCCCTCGGACGGGTAGAGCCGTAGGTCGCTGTTGCCGTCGATGACGAAGAGGTCCGGCAGTTTGTCGCCGGTGACATCGCCCGCCGCGTCGGCGGTGTCCCGTGGGGAGACGTAGAAGAAGTACTTGCTGGGCTGCGACACGTTACCGGCGTCGTCCACAGCGCGTACGTAGAGCAGGTTCGGGCCGGCCTCGGGCGGCTTGACACCGGTGACCGTCACGGTGGTGGAGTCGGTGAGCTTGCGGGTGACCGGTGGTTGGTCGTAGGAGCCGTTGAAGCCGTACTCGAAGCGGACCGCGTCGCTGGAGCTCTTGAAGCTGAAGCTGCCGGCGGTGCCGAACTTCTTGCTGCTCCATGAACTGTCGCCGTTGTCGTCGGTGTCGCCGTCGTGGTTGGCGTCGGCGTCCGGGAAGTCGGTCGAGGTGACCTTGGGGGACTGGGGCGGTGCGCCGTCGAAGGTGAAGCGGCAGGGTATGTCGCCCTTGGGGGCGTTGGTCGAGGTGGAGCCCCGTTTGTCGATGGCGCGCGCCTGCCAGGAGTAGGTCTTGCCGTTGACGAACTTCGACGGGGAGATCTCGTCGGTGTGGACGCGTGCCTTGGAGCCACCGCCGTCGCCGACGGGGATATCGGTTTTGACCACGGGATGGTCGGCGTCGCCGGTGGGCCACAGGTCGAAGTGGATCTTGGACAGGTTGCCGTCGGGATCGCTGGCGCTGGCGTAGAGGGTGACGGCGGTCTTGCCGACGTTGACGTACTTGCCGTCCTTGTCCGCGGTGGTGTCGCAGTACAGGTCCGGGTCCATGTCGAGGCTGGTGGGTTCCTTGGGCGGCCGGTTGTAGTCGAGATCCACATACGGATCGTCACCGCCGTCGGCCTGGAACTTCTTCCACGCGAACTGATCGCTCTCGTTTGCGGCGCGCAGGCCCAGAGTGAGGGTGTCCCAGCCGCCGTCGACGGCCTGGACCGCTGCGTCCTTGACGTCGAAGGACACGTAGTCGTCGGGGCAGCGCGAGGAGCGGTAGCCGTGCGCGACGTCCTTGGAGTCCAGTTCCTCGTACCACTTCGGCTGGTTGGACCACGAGGTGTCGCCGTCGATGGCGCCGGTGCGATAGATCTTTACCACGCGTCCGTCACAGGACCACGAGTAGGTCTCGCGTGCGTGCAGGGTGGCGCCGTAGACCTTGGCGCCCTTGAGCTTGGGGTCCCAGTCGATGGTGAAGAAGGACCGGGAGGTGCCCCAGGTGTCGGACTCGAAGCCGACGCGGGCTTCGTGCGTGCCGGAGTTGAAGCCCTTGCCGTTGTAGAACTTGGCCTTCGGCCAGAGGCTGTAGGCGGTGGTCCAGTCGTTGGTGTGCTTCTCGGCAGAGGGGTCGACGAAGACCGGGTAGACGGTGTCGTCGTCGGTGAGCATCTTCTGGTCCGGCGTCAGGGTCCAGGTGCTGCCGTCCAGGTCGGCGCCGACGAGAGTTCCGTGGGAATCCGGCTGGGGGCCGTTGAGGCCGGGCAGGTCGAGCGTCGTCGCGGCACCTGTGTGGGCCGGGGTCGGTGTCGGCTCGGCCAGCGGCGTCGGGGTGCCGGTGGTCGGGGTGCCGGTGATGGGAGGCTCGGGTGCCTCGTCCGTCGCGGAGGGCCGTGTCTCGGGATAGGGGTCTGAGCGCTCGCCGTCCGCAGGCGCCGGGGATTCCGGAGCTGTGACCGACGGTGTGGGGGAGGGGTCGTCCTCCGGGGCTTCCTCGCCCGTGGAAGCGCCGTCCGTCGTGTGGTCCTCGCTCGCGCTCGGCGTCGGCCCGCTGTCGGCGGTGCCGTCGGTGGTCGCGGAATGTCCGGCGGAGTCCCACATCAGAGGCGTGGGCGAGATCGCGACGTCCTTTCCGGTCTCGTCGCGCGCGTGAAGGATGCGGCTTCCGGGATCGAGGGCGAAGGACAGGTCGGGCGAGGAGAGTCCGTAGGACAGGCGGGCCAGGCGGGGATCGTCGGCCGCCGCGCGGTTCTTCACCACGAGCAGTTGGGCGAAGCCGCCGTCGTCTGCCGAGAGGACCAGGTCGACGCCGGGAATGATCTCCGGATAGAGGGCCCGGGGACCGTCGACGATGGGCTCGGGGATCTCACCGGGCCAGGTCAGGACCATGTCGTGTCCCTCTGTCGAGAGGGTGACGAGGGCACCGCCCGTCGCGTCGTCCGAGGTGGCCGAGGCCAGCTGTGCGCGAGACATACGTGAGCGGGAGGACCGCTCGGAGCGGGTGCCGTGGGAGCCGGCGGAGAACACCATGTGTGTGTTGGTCGCCTTCGGCGACCAGCCCTCATCGGTGCGTGCGAGCGTGGCGTCGATCGGCTTCCACGTACCGTTCACCCTGGCGCGGATCGGGCTGGCGTGGATACGCCTGTGAAGTGAGCCGTCGGGGTCGGCCCATGTGGTCGAGTAGGCGGTACGCAGCGCGGTCGCCTCGATCCGCTTGCCGGTCCTGGCTGCGTCGGCCACCGCGCTCGCCTCGCTCAGAGCCGGTTGTTTCGCGGCGTGTTTCCCACGCATCACTGGTGTGTGCTCCTGGCCGGAATCGCCGAGTCCCGCATAGGTGAGACCGCCCGCGAGGACGGCAGCTGCAGCGGTTACGGCGACAGCCAGGCGCGGTGGTCGGTGGCGCCAGGTTATGGACATGCGCAGGAATCCCCCCTCCGCTCCTGGGCCGGCGCCCTGTCGGCGCGGCCCGGCACGCGGATATCGGGAGCAGATCATGGCTCAGGACGTCGGTTCCGTCATCACCTTGTTTTCCGGCGGGCGTCGCCCGAGGACCGTCCCCTCGTCCGTCCGCGACATGGCCTCGGGCAGGGGTACGCCGAGGCTGCATCTCCTTGGACGGCCATGAATTACAGAAATAAGCACTGTAGTTACTCATATGGGCGACGGAGATGTGACCTGTGAAGCCGGAATGAAAGGTGACGCACCGAAAAGCTGTGAACGTCCTGTGTGTCACTGGTTTTTGATGACTTGTCAGTGAATGGGGTCCATCGCTATACCTTTTATTTAATTGACCATGTGATGATCATCACTTGAACTTTGTTGACCTGTTCATCGTTCACATGACTCCCACAGAATCGGCGCGAACTGATCAATATGTGGGGGGACTTGCGATGAGTTGGCGGGTGCGGACGTCGTGGCGTGGCATGATCACGTCAGCCTTGGGGGCTGCCCTTCTGGTGACGCTGCTACCGGCGCAGGCCCTGGCTGTCCCGCCCGACCCCGACCGTAGTGGGATAGAGCTGGAGGAACTGCAGCAGGACGCGCTGACGTCCGGCACCGAACAGGCGGTCTCCCGGACCGGACTGGTCTTCCGGGCACCGGTGCATTCCGAGGAACCTCCGGATGAAACCGTCGTGGCACCTCAGGGCGGCACCGCTCCGGTTGTCTTCGCCGCCTCCGCGACGACCGCCTCAACCACCGCGGCGACCACGACCCTGGCACCCACGTCGGCGCCCCGCGCGCTGTCCGCGGCAGCCGGGACCCAGGCGGGAACGCTGCCGGTGAAACTCGCCCAGGCCACGGACTCACCTGCCCCGAGCGGAACGTGGCAGGTGAAGCTGTACGACCGGTCCGATCCTCTGGCAAGCGGACTTGACGGTGCTCTGCTGACCGTGACCGCACCGGCGACCGGTTCCGTGCCCATCGACGTACAACTGGACTACTCGCAGTTCCAGAACCTCTACGGCGCCGACTGGGCGTCCCGGCTGAAGTTCGTGCAGTTCCCGGAGTGCTACCTGACCACCCCGGATGCGACCGGCTGCGACGCGTACCAGGAGCTGGAAACCGTCAACGACGCCGCGGCGAAGACCGTTTCGGCGACGGTGGACACCGCCGCCGACGGCACCGTGAGTCAGTCCTCGGTGAACGGCACCGCTGTCGGTGAGCCATCGGGCGCCGTCCAGGCCTCGTACGCACAGCCCGCCGCGGCCACCGGAGACAAGGCCGTGGTCGGGGTCGTCGACTCCGGGGCGGGGGCGAGCGGTACCTTCAAGGCGACTCCGCTGGCTGCTTCGGACAAGTGGGAGGCGGGCGGCTCGGCGGGAGCGTTCACCTACTCGTACCCGGTGCAGGTGCCGCCGGCACCGGCCGGTCCGACACCGCAGGTCTCGTTCGCGTACAACTCCCAGGCGGTGGACGGAAAGACGGCCGTGTCCTCGCCGCAGGCCTCCTGGGTCGGTGAAGGCTGGAGTTACGACCCGGGGCACATCGAGCGCCGCTATCGCTCCTGCCAGGACGACACCAAGGACGTCGGCGGGAAGACCCCGAACAACACGGCCAGGAAGGACAGGACCTCCGACCTGTGCTGGGTGTCGTACAACGCGGTGATGACCCTGAACGGCCGGAGCGTCGAACTGGTCCGGGTCGGGACGGGTAACGTCTATCGTCCTCAGAGCGACGACGGAACACGCGTCGAACTGAAGACCGATGGTGACAACGATGACGACAACCACGAGTACTGGGTCGTCACCACCACCGACGGCACCAAGTACTTCTTCGGTCTGAACAAGGTGGGTGGCTCGCACGCCGACACTCGTTCCGTCTTCACCGTGCCCGTCTTCGGCAATCACCCCGAGGAGCCCTGCCACAAGGATGCTTTCGCGGACTCGCGCTGCAATCAGGGCTGGCAGTGGGGTCTGGACAAGGTCGTCGACACCAGCGGCAACACCATGATCGTCAACTGGCAGCCGGAGACGAACTACTACGCCGCGAACAAGAAGTTCACGTCTCCGGTGCAGTACGTCCGCGGAGGCTACCCGACCAGCATCGAGTACGGACTGCGCGGCGATCTCACCAAGCCCGCCGCTCGGGTCCTGTTCGACGCCAAGGAGCGATGCCTGGCCAGTGACACCGTGTGCGATCCGGCCAACTTCGACAAGACCAAGGATCCCGCGGCCTACCGCCCCTGGTGGGACAGCCCGGGCAACCTCAACTGCAAGTCCGACTCGAAGATGTGCCCGGCCTTCCCCTCGTTCTGGACGCGCATGCGCCTCGACGCCGTCACCACCGAAGCCGCGCGTCCTGGCGTGAGCGGGCTCGCCACCGTCGACAGGTACGACCTCGATCAGTCCTTCCCGCGTGACTGGTACAACACGTCCCCGAGTCTGTGGCTGAACTCGATCACCCACTACGCCTACGGGCCCGGCGACACCAAGGGCGCCAAGATGCCCCCGGTGACCTTCTCCGCGTACACCGTCGACAAGGACGATCCGCTCGGTGACTACCTGGCGGACAAGCATCTGCCCAACCTCGTCCCCCGCTACGACGGTGACGCACGCCCCGGCTTCACCCGGCCGCGTGTCGGCACGATCACCACCGAGGCGGGCGAGGACATCGAGGTGACCTACACCGGCGGCTGCCGAGCCGAACCGTCGGTCGCCCCGGAGGACAACCACGGCACCTGCTTCCCCGTCCGCTGGTCGCCTGACGGCGACGAGAAGAAGCCCGCCATCGCGTGGTTCAACAAGTACGTCGTCTCCTCCGTCCGGCAGCACGACAAGGTCTCCTCCAACGGCAAGGACATCAACACGTCCTACAAGTACGACAACGCCGCCTGGGGCAAGGATGACGACGAGTTCGGCAAGCCGGAGCTGCGGACCTACAGCGTGTGGCGCGGCTACCAGTCCGTCACCACGCTCAAGGGCGACCCGACTTCCGGTCCAGATGTTCCGCAGACGCAGTCCAAGTCCGTCACACGCTACTTCCGCGGCGCCGGTGGGGTTCTGAAGGACTCCAAGGGGACGATCGAACTTGGCGAGGACAGACCGGAGTTCGCCGGCCTGGCGGCGGAGTCGCTCGTCTACGACAGCAGCTCCGACGCTGCCAGAATCGTCAGGCGCACCCTTACCTTCCCCGATTCCAAGCAGACCGCCTCGCGCGCCCGCGACGGTGGCCTCGACCCTCTTCTGGCCCAGCGTGTCTGGACCAGACGCAGCGACGCGATCCAGACCCTCGGCTCCAGCTGGCGATCGGTGCGCACCGAGATCACCGGCATGGACGCCGACCACGGGTTGCCGCTCGCGGTCGAGACCTCCGTCGTCCAGCCGGACAGCGGCGGAGCCGAGAAGCACACCAACTACACCTGCAGCAAGACCGACTACGCGAACAACGACGACGCCAACGTCATCGGTCTGCCCAAACTGGTACGCACCACCGCGACATCATGCGCCGGTGCCGCCTCCGCGACCACGGACCAGCTGATGTCCGCCGTGCGGGACACCTACGACGGCAAGACCTGGGGCGACGCTCCGACGGCAGGCCTGGTCACCACCGAGGAGACGAACACCGCCGACGGCACCGGCTGGATCCGCAGCGCTCTGAACACCTACGACCCGCTCGGCCGCATTCGCACCGTCACCAACGCCAGGAACGTCACGGTTTCCCGGACGGAATACACCCCTGGGGACGAGGGCGGGCCGGTCACCGCGATGAAGGTCTTCGACGCGGTGGGGCATACGATCAGGACCACCATCGACCCCGGCCGTGGACTCGTCCTGACCCGCACCGACACCAACGGCCGCGTCACGCGCAGCGAGTTCGACGCCTTCGGCCGCCTGGTCAAGGGCTGGATGCCGTCGCACTCCTCCGGTACACAGAACCCTGACGTCCAGGTCACCTACCAGATCACCTCAGGCAGCAGGCCCACCGCCGTGACGGTCCAGTCCCTGCGCGACGACGGCGCCTACGACAAGCAGATCACCCTGTACGACGGCATGCTGCGGTCCATCCAGACCCAGAGCCCCGCCCACGGACCCGGCCGGATCATCACCGACACGAAGTACAACGACCACGGCCTGACCGCACAGACCAACAACCCCTACCTCGCCCAGGGCGAACCGGAGCCGGAACAGTTCAAGCCCAAGAGCGACACGCTCGTTCCGAGCGGGAGCACCACGGCCTACGACGGTCTGGAGCGTCCGGTCAGGCTGACCACGGTGCAGAGCGGCAATCCCGTCTACGCCGCCTCCACCACCTACGGCGACGACTACACCATTGCCAAGCCCGCCGGCGGTGCCACACCCGCGACCAAGACCTGGACCGACGCCCTGGGCCGTGTGAGCCGTATCCAGCACTACACCAAGGCCGACCTGAGCCAGTGGCGGGACACCACCTACGAGTACGACGCCCGCGGCAACCGAGCGAAGGTCACCGACGAGGCCGGCGACGCGTGGAGCTACCTCTACGACGCCCGAGGACGGCTCACCGACTCCTTCGACCCCGACACCGGCCACTCCTCCTTCGGCTACGACGACCTCGATCGCCGGACCAAGGTCGTCGAGGGCCGGGAGAAGGCCGACTACACCGTCTACACGGAGTACGACGACCTGGGCAGGGTCAAGGCCACCCGAGAGGGCAGCGCCAGCGCCGCGCCGACCCGCGAATGGGAGTACGACACCCTGCCCGGTGCCGACGGCATGCTGGCCGCGACCATCCGGCACGACGCCAGCGGCGACTACGTGAACCGGATCACCGGCTACGACACCGACTACCGCGTCACGGGCCGCCAAGTCGTCGTCCCCGCGACGTCTCCGCTCACCAAGGGCGTTGCCGGCACCTACGCGTACGCCTACACGTACACACCCACCGGCAAGCAGCGCAGCATCACCCTGCCCGCCACCCCCGGCGGCCTTGCGCAGGAAGAAGTGATCACCCGCTACGACAGTGACGGCCTGGCCGAATCGACCTCGGGCCTCTCCTGGTACACCGCGGATGTCAGCTACTCGCCCTACGGCGAGGCTCTGCGCACCGTCACCGGCCCGCAGCCCTACCGGGTCTGGACCACCAACTTCATCGACGACCGCACCGGCCGGCTCCAGCGCACGGTCAGTGACCGGGAGACCGCCGGGCCGCATCGCCTGGCCGACACCCGCTACTCGTACGACACGGTCGGCAACGTCACGTCCGAGGCCACCGGCATGGCCGGTACGACATCGACGGTCTGGGACACCCAGTGCTTCACCTACGACGCGATGGGCGAACTGGTCCACGCCTGGACCTCGAACATCACCCCCGGCACCAGTGGCACCGGCTGCAAGGCCGCCAACGGAACCGGCTGGGGCTACCGCAGCGACGGGCAGCGCTCGGCCGGCCCCATCGCCAACGCCCCGGACAGCCAGAGCGATGCCACGGCACCCGACGACGCTCTGAAGACGTCACTGGCGAACGCCGCCCCGGACACCAGCACCGTCGCGACGGGCACCGGCACGACCTACTGGGACTCGTTCACCTTCGACGCCATCGGCAACCGGGCCACCCAGACCCAGCACGCCACGGCGAGCGGCCTGGACACCGCCCAGGACGTCACGCGTACCTACGGCTACGGCAAGTTGGTCACCGGCAACGGCACCAGCCAGTCGACTCTCACCCAGCCGCACACCCTCACCAGCGCCACCAGCGCGAAGGGCGGAATCGCCGGCAGTGCCCAGACCTACGGCTACGACGCGTCGGGCAACACCACGACCCGGCCGGGTGCCACCCAGGACCAGTCCCTGACCTGGACCGCCGAGGAGAAGCTCGACACCGCGACCACAGAAGGCAACACCACCCGGTACGTCTACGACGCCGACGGCAATCGCATCCTTCAGCACTCCGCCTCCGGCACCACGCTCTATCTGGGCGAGACCGAGGTCACGACCGACGGCTCCGGTACACCGGTCAACGCCGTTCGCACCTACTCCCAGGACGGTGCCCCGACTGTCGTCCGTACCACCAACGGCTCGGCCACTGGTCACAGACTCAGCTGCCTGCTCACCGACCAGCTGGGCACCGCGACCGTCGCGGTCGACCTGGGCAAGGACCAGACGGTCACCCGCCGTGCCTACAAGCCCTACGGCGAGTCCCGCGGTACCAAGCCTTCCAGCTGGCCCGACCAGCACACATACCTCGGTGTCGGCATCGACGACACCAATACCGGGCTCACCCATCTCGGAGCCCGTGAGTACGACCAGAACACCGGCCGCTTCATCTCCGCCGACCCGGTCTTCGACATCGCGGACCCGCTCCAGATGAACGGGTACGCCTACGCCAACAACAACCCCGTCACACGCAGCGACCCCACAGGTCTTGAAAGCTGCGGGCTCTCCAACTACAGCTGCACCAAGGACACGATCGACTCCATCAACCACACCGGCGGCGGCGACTCGGGCGGTGGCACCGACACCGGCTCCAAGGGGAAGGACAAGCAGGGCAAGACCGTCCTCCGCAACAAGGGGAAGTCCAATCTGGGAACGGCCTGCACCGGCGCGGCCATGGGCGCGATGAAGAACCCCCACGACGTGGCGGTCTGCAAGACCGGAGAAGCGGCCGCGGAGTGGGCCAAGGCCCACAATGTCGACGGCTACGTCACCGTGGACATCGGGGAGGGGTCGAAGTCCGCCAATCACGTTCCCGGAGGCCACCGCAAGGAGGACGGCAAGGACGGGGAAGCCGACGTCATCCTGTGGGCCAAGGGTCGGGTGTACATCTGGGAGGTCAAGCCCAATCCCGGAAAGGGAAAGGACGACACGTACGCCTTCCGGGACGGACCGGACCAGCTCGCGAACTACGTGACCAAACTGAGAACCTATTTGCGCGGCCAGGGTGACAAGCGGGCGGTTCAGAACGGCCCTGCGATCGCCCGCAAGGAATTCACCTGGACCCGGTACAGGGGTGCGGTGTGGTCCAGGGGCGACTTGCCAGGAATGCGCTTCTACGGCCTCCACGACGACGATGACGACGAACCCACACCGCGGCCGAGCCCTGGTCCGACCGAGGCTCCCACGTCGAAGCCGACGCGGACCCCGACGTCCGAACCCACTCCGTCCGCGACCGGAACCTACGGGCCGAGTTCACCCGATACCGACTACAGCGGCGAAGTCGCCGTGGTCGGCGGGGCCGTGACGTTCACTTCCATCGTGGTGGGCTTGGGGAACGTCCTGTCCAAGGGGCCCGCCTGTCTGTTGGGCGGCATGTGCTGAGGAGCTTCGGACGACGGGGCGCCGCCCCCGTATCGTGGGCGGCGCCCCGGAGGATCGAAGCCGTGTGAGAAGGATGGACGACGAATGGACGTGTACGTCGAGGCGACCCTCGATCCGCTCGGTGCGGCCGAACGGGGGGCAGCCGCGGCCGATTGGTTCGAGAAGGCACTTTCCGGGCCGCTCGCCGAACTCGCGTACCAGGAGGAGCGCAGCGAACACGGTGTGCACTCCGGGACTTCCATTCGGCAGTCCGAGGGGAGCCGGCGTCTCCACCTCTCCCACCTCGGAAGGAATCGCGCGCGACTGAAGGAGGAACTGGAGAAGAGCCCGGACCTGGTCGTCACGGAGTTCTACGGTGACGACATTCTCGGCCGGGTGCAGTCCTCCTACTTCCCGGTGGAGGGAGATTGGTCCAAGCTCGTCGTCGCGCTCCAGGCAGGACCCGCGCGCCTCGCCGATCCCACGTACTGCACGGGACTCGTGGAATTTCTCGCGCAGGCACTAGACGCCCTCGACCCAGCGTTCGCACGCATCGAGCGAGACGTGTTTTCGGACTGGTCCAACATCGAGGCCGTCCTCAGCCGTGACCTCGACGAGTCCCTTCCCGAGGACCGGGAGTTCCTGCGCGGCTATGCCTGGGTGACGGTATGCCCCGAGGAGTTGGCGCGGCGACTGGGCGGCGCAGCGGCATTGTCTGCTTCCGGGGCGTTCCACCGAGTCGTTGCGCTCGGGACAGGCGGGGTGCTGCTGCAAGCCTCGGAGACGGTGGCCGGGTACACGGACCAGGTCATGGAACGGGTGTTCACCGCGCTCGCCCCGGTGCTGCCCGAGGGCGAACCCCAGGCGGATCCAGCCCATCCCACCATGCGCTTCGTGCCTCGGGACGCCGCTCAGGCTCGTTGAACGACTGGGTGTCCTACCGTGCTGGGGACGCCGGCGTAGATCGACGGGCTCGCACCAGGTGCATTGCCTGCATACCGTTTGTAGCTTCGTTGGCGACCTCGGCATGGGGATCATCACGGGATACGGTCCAGCCGGTCGTCGTGCTACGGATCCGGCGTTCGAGGAGCTGCGGGTGCTCGTGGCGGAGGCCGACCTGGCTCCGGAGCTGCCCCCCCCGAAGCACGCTCGGGCGGTGTCGATCCGGAGGTGCGGGTTTCTTCGGCATCGTCGACACCGACGACATCGAGCTGGCCGTGGACGCCGCCGAGCACGGTGTGCCGGCCGGATACACGCCGACGGCCGTCGACCAGCCCGCGGCACAGCCGGCCGAACCGCTTCCCGCACCCGCCCCCGCGGGCGGGGGCCCTGAGGCTCCCGTTGCCGAAGCACCCGACCCCACCAGCTATCCGCTCCAGCCGCCGCGGCCGCCCGAGGATCAGCCCGCTGCCGCTCCGCCCCGTGCCGCACTGCGCGTGGCCGACGGCAGCGGAAGGCCGCGCCAACCCACGGGTCGAGACGAGTGTCCGTGCGGCCGCCGTGGGAGACCGTCCGCAGCCGCCGTGGCCGCAGAGACATGGAGTGCTGCGACCGCAGCCCGGGCGCGCTTGCCGATCTTTGCCGTCCCTTGAGGGTGTCCATACCTCCCGCATAACCGTTCTCCCTAGTGTCTTGGGGTTGGCATGTGCACAGAGTGAAGTTCGGGGGTGGGCGGCATGTCGGACCTGAAGAAGGAAGCCGCGTCGATGCAGAAGGCGGCGTCGGGGCTGCGTGGGGTGGGGCAGCACACGGCGAAGCCGTTGCAGCAGTTCGAGGCTCAGTCCCATGACCTGGGCGCGCTGGGCGCTCTCGGGTCGCTACTCAGCGCCACAGGCGAGATACGCGAGGGCATGACCACGCTCGCCAAGTTGGCCAAGCAACTGGACGAGGAGTGGGCGGCTGAGGCGAAGCTGATCGGCGAGGTGTCCGACGCCTTCGATCTGCTGGACGTGCTGATCGCGGCCGCGGCCCGGGGCGAGAAGGGCTGAGCGGCAGCGTCATGGTCGACCTCAACCCCCTGCACTACATCAGCAAGTTCAACCACATGTTCGGCGACTCGGTCGCCAGCGGTCTGGAGTTCCTGGGCATCTCGGATCCGGCGGTGGATCCGGACGGGGTGCGTGAGATCGCGAAGAAGTGGCGGCACCTGGCCACCGGCCTGGACGACTCCGCCACCGCCGCGGAGCGTGCCCTGCGGGGCGTGGAGTGGGAGGGCAAGGCCGCCAAAGCATTCGGCAAGCGCTCCAAGGCAGCCCGTAAGCAGGCCACCGAGATGGCGCACGCGCTGCGCGAGGGCGCCAAGGCCCTGGACGACTTCGCGGACAAGGCCCACGAACTGCTGTCCGAGATCGGTGTGATGCTCGCGGAGATCGCCGAGTTCGAGATCGCGGGTCTGGCGCTGTCGGTGCTGACCGCGGGTGCCTCGGACGTCGCCGCCACCCTGATGGCGGGCGAGCGGGCGCTGAAGGTGGTGGCGCTGGTTGGGCGGATCGAGGAGGAGGGCACCGCACTCGGGACCGCCGTGCGCGGGATCATGGAGGTCATCCGGGGGGTGGAGCGGGCGCTGAAGGCGCTCAAGGAGATCCGTGCCGTCGCCGAGGTCGCCAAGTTGGCCAAGCAGGGCGCGGCCTTCTCCGCCTTCACCACGCTGCTGGAGGACCCGGGCGCATTCAAGGATCCGGAGAAACTGGCCGGCATCCTGGCCGAGGGCGCGGTGATGGGTGTCGGGTTCGGGATGCTGGGCAAGGCGCTCGGCAAGGGGCTGAAGGCGCTGGGGCCGGCGGCGCTGGCCAGGCTCGGCAAATCGATGGGGTTGGACTGCGCCGCGTTCGAGCGGCTGAAGCTGAACCCCGGCTTCAACAAGCTGCCCGCTTCGATCCGCAACATGGTCAAGAAGTTCGTGCGTGACCCGATCGACGTGGCCACCGGCGACATGGCCCTGCCCCGCACCGACGTGATCCTCCCCGGCGTGTTGCCGTTGGTCCTGGAGCGCACGCACATATCGTCCTACCGCCATGGTGGCTGGTTCGGGCCCAGTTGGGCCTCCACGCTCGACCAGCGCGTCCAGGCCGACGGCGAGGGCTTCGTGTACGCGACCGCGGACGGCGCACGTCTCTGCTTCCCGGTCCCCGCCCCCGACACCGGCGAACCCGTCCGACCGGACACCCCCGGCTCACGCCTGCTGCTGTCCTGGGACACCGAGACCGACGGCGGTATCCGCGTCCACGACCCCGACACGGGCCTGGACCACGTCTTCCACAGCCCTGTGCCTGCGGCCGACGACACGGCCGTCGACCTTCCGTTGCAGTACATCCAGGACCGCAACGGCAACCGCATCACCATCGAGTACAAGACGGGCGACATCCCCGGAGCCGTCGTTCACTCCGGCGGCTACCGCATCGTTCTCGACCACAACCCCGCCCGCTCTCGCATCATCGGCCTGCGCCTGACCGACCCCGCCCACCCGGACCGGCCCGGCACCACCCTGGTCACCTTCGGCTACGACGAACACGGCCACCTCACGGAGGAGACCAACTCTTCCGGCCTGCCGCTGCGTTACACCTACGACCCCGAAGGCCGCATCACCTCCTGGACCGACCGCAACAACACGGCGTACTGGTACCGGTACGACGACCAAGGCCGAGTCACCGCCACGGGCGGCACCGGAGGCGCCCTCGCCTCCACCCTCACGTACGAGGAGGAATCACGCACGACCCGCGTAACCGACTCCCTCGGCCACGTCCGTACCTATGAGCACAACGAGGCGCTGCGCCTGATCCGTGAAACGGACCCGCTCGGCAACGCCACCTGCCAGGAGTGGGACGACGACCTCCAACTCGTGTCGGTGACGGACCCGCTCGGCCGCACCATCCGCTACGAACGCGACGCGAACGGACGGATCGTCTCCGCCGACCGGCCGGACGGCCGGACGACTCAAGTCGCGTACGGCGCACTCGGGCTGCCGGTGACCGTCATCGCCACGGACGGCAGGCAGTGGGACTGTGCATACGACGAGCATGGAAATCTGACCTCTGCCACAGCCCCGTCGGGAGCCGTGAAGAAGTCCGCCTACGACCGGGCCGGCCGCCTCACCGGCGTCACCGACGCACTCGGCCACACCTCCCGCATCCAGTCCAACGCCGCCGGAGTTCCCGAACACATCACCGACCCGTGCGGGGCCTCGACCCGATACATCCTGGACGCGTTCGGCCGCCCCGTCACACTCACGGACCCGCTCGGCAACGTGACCCGCCTGGAGTGGACCGTCGACGGGAAGCCCGTTCGCAGCACCGCCGCGGACGGCACCACCGAGTCGTGGACATACGACGCCGAGGGAAACCGCACCGGCCACACCGACGCCACGGGCGCCGTCTCCCGCTTCGAGTACACGTACTTCGACCGGTTGGCAGCGCGTACCGGCCCGGACGGCGTTCGGTACACCTTCGCCTACGACACCGAGTTGCGCCTGACCGAGGTCACCAACCCTCAGGGGCTGAACTGGAAGTACGCATACGACGCCGCCGGACGGCTGGTCACGGAGACGGATTTCGACGGCCGCACGCAGACCTACACCTACGATGCCGCGGGCCAGCTCGCCAGCCGCACCAACGTGCTCGGTGAAACCATCCGCTTCGAACGTGACGAACTGGGCCGGACCACCCTCAAGGATGTGGCGGGCCAGGAGACCACCTACGTCTACGACCTGACCGACCAGCTTGCCCGGGCCACCGGTCCGGACGGCACGACCCTCACGCTGCTCAACGACCGTGATGGACACCTGAGTTCGGAGACGCTCGACGGGCGCACCCAGACCTACACCTACGACATCCTGGGCCGCCGGACCAGCCGCACCACCCCCGCCGGCGCCACCACAGCCTGGTCCTACGACGCCACGGGCCGTCCCACCGGGATACAGGTCTCCGGCCGCAGCATCGACTTCACCTACGACGAAGCAGGCCGGGAACTGACGCGTCGCATCGGTGGGGCGGTCACCCTTGACCACGGCTTCGACGTCCTGGGCCGCCTGACCACCCAGTCGGTAACCCGAGCGGACGGCCGCACGCTGCAACACCGGTCCTACACCTACCGCGCCGACGGCTATCTGACCGGCATAGACGATCAGCTCAACGGCACCCGCCACTTCGACGTCGACCCGACCGGCCGCGTCACCGCAGTCCACGCCCACGACTGGACCGAGACCTACGCCTACGACAACGCCGGCAACCAGACACACGCCACCTGGCCCGACCGGCACCCCGGCCACGAGGCCACGGGCACCCGTACATACACCGGCACCCGAATCACCCGCGCGGGCAACGTCCGCTACGAACACGACGCCCTCGGCCGCATCACCCTGCGCCAGAAGACCCGCCTGTCCCGCAAACCCGACACCTGGCACTACCAATGGGACGCGGAAGACCGCCTCACCCAGGTCACCACCCCCGACGGTACCCGCTGGCGCTACACCTACGACCCCCTGGGCCGCCGCACCGCCAAACTCCGTTTCGCAACGGACGGCGAAACCGTCGTAGAGCGCGTCGACTTCACATGGGACGGCGCAACACTCTGCGAACAGACCGCGCAATCCACCGACCTCCCGAACCCCGTCACCCTCACGTGGGATCACCAGGGCCTCAAACCGATCGCCCAGACCGAGCGCATCACCGCGGCCGATGCACCACAACAGGAGATCGACTCCCGCTTCTTCGCGATCGTCACGGACCTCGTGGGCTTTCCCTGCGAACTCGTCGACGAACAAGGGGACATCGCCTGGCGCGCCCGCAGCACCCTATGGGGCGCCACCACCTGGAGCAGCGACGCCACCACCTACATCCCCCTCCGCTTCCCCGGGCAGTACAACGACCCCGAAACCGGCCTCCACTACAACTACTTCCGCCATTACGACCCCGAAACCGCCCGCTACCTCACCCCTGACCCCCTCGGTCTCACTCCCGCCCCCAACCCCAACACCTACGTCCACAACCCGTACACCCGGACCGATCCACTCGGTCTCGAAGAGTGCGGCGAGGACCTGATCTCGGTCTACCGCAAACAGACCGACCACCCACTGAGCCAGCGGATTCACATCGGTGAGAACGGTGAGGTGACGATCACCGGTAAAGGCAAGCTCTATCTGAACATGAGCGGCAATATCAAGCACACGTTGGAATACCGGGGCGACGGCGGCCAGATCGTCTCCTTCAAGATCTCCGAAGACTACCTGGTCAAGGTACGTGAATCCGCTCTGCCGCAGAACAAGGACGACCATCCTGACGGTGACGCCTTCACCCGTACGGAATGGAAAGGCCTGCTCCAGGAGTACCCGGAAATCTCCGATCCGACCAAGGGGAAGGACCTCTACGGAATCCCGGCCAAGCTCCTCAACGAACTCCGCGACAACATCATCAAGGGCTCCGGACGTGTCGAACAGGAAGGATAGGATCGCGCGATGATCCACAGCGAGGAGAGTGTCGCTGCCGAACTGGACCGCGTTCGGCAGCGTCCCGCGATCGAGTCTGTTCCACCGGTTCTGGCCGCTTTCACCGTCGATGTGTTCGAGGGGACCCCCGAGGCGTACGCGCCACGCGTACGCGGTGTCCTGTCGGCCGCCCTCGACCTGGCCTGCACGGCGGAGTTCGACGATGAAGATCTGCCGACGGACGAGTTCCCTGACTGGTTCACGGCGGTCTCCGTCCGGGACGGTGAGGCGCCGGCACAAGAATTCGCCCGCCACGGCCGCACCGCGTACGTAGACCGTAGCGGTGGAGGCCCTTGGTCCTTGCAGAACTGGATCTATCGGTTCGACCCGGACGAGGATTCTCGCGGTTGGGAGTTCTGGGACATCGTCCAGGTGGGGCCGTCGCGGCTCCGTGTATGGGTCGACAGCTGGGGGGAGCCCTTCTTCGGCTCCCTTGAACTGCTGTGGCTGCTGTACACGGCCGGTGCCACACATGTCGAGGGACCGGAAGTCCACAAGGCGGGTACGTGGGCGTCCGAGGTGCGCGGTCGGTGACAGAGGCAGAGCAGCGGCGGATCGTGCGGGCGGAATACTCCGAATCCACGATCGCGGTGTATCAGGCATACCCGCAGGAGATCGCGGAACCGGCGTTGCGCGCTCGGGCGTGCGTAGCGCCATTGAAGCGCAGGCGCATGACGTGAGTCTTCAAGTCGCGTTCGCAGGCTCCTGTGCGGTCGGCCAGGGAAAGGGGGTCCGTGCGGCTCTCAGAGGCCGGCTGGGGGTCGGAGAGCCAGTCGGTGTGGCGGTCACGCACGCCGTCACCCTCTGCAGGCGTGACCAGGATGATATCCGGGCGGCCGTCGTAGGGATGGTGGATGCGCCGCAGTTCCGCGTCGGCAACGAAGACTTCGACGAGCGCCTCGTCCGCGACTGCTCGCAACAGCCCGTCGATCGCTGGTCGGACGGCCGGGCGTGCCTGACGAACCCCTCTGGGCGGCGGTGGGCCCGCCGCCCGAAGAGGGGCTAATCGGCAGCGTGTCGTTGGGGACGGTGCGAGGCTGGGGCCGGGCTCAACGGCTGCTCGGCCCAGGTCCTCACCCCGCCGTCGGACTAGGCGAGGCCGTGCTGTTCGGCGGAGGAGTGAGGACGACCTGCGGCTGGCCCGCGACTGCGGGGGGTGGGGTCAGGGACTGGGCTGGGAGGTTGGGTGAGGTGGTCTCCTGGGCGAGGGCCTGGGCGAAGTCGACCAGGCCGGTTTTCTCCACGGCCGTGATGTGGTCCAGGACGGTGTCGTTGGCCTGGTCGGCCAGCGCGCGGACCAGCGAGTTCCTTGTGGTGGAGCGGATGCTCGCGATCGTCGTGAGCATCTGGCCGTTCGTCGCGCGCACCGTGGTGGCCATGTCCGTGTCGAACTGCTTGCCGCTCTCCCCGTTCAGCCGGGTCTCGAAGCTCTGCTGTTGCGGCGACGGCTGGTTGGGCAGCGCGATGCCCAGCTGATTGGCGACATTGCGGACGGCGGCGTCCAACGAGGCATCTCCGGCGACCAGTTGCTTCCCGGCGTTCCTGACCGTCTTCGTCGTCCCCTTCTTCGACGCCTTCTGACCGACGGGGTACTCCCACAGTCCTGCCGAGCGGACCTTGACCACGAAATCTTGGTCGGCTGCCGTCAGCGGTCCGGTCGCCGGGGTGGCGACGATCCGCTC
The DNA here is from genome assembly GCF_042721035.1 of Streptomyces sp. NPDC058464. Lineage (NCBI taxonomy): Bacteria > Bacillati > Actinomycetota > Actinomycetes > Kitasatosporales > Streptomycetaceae > Streptomyces > Streptomyces sp. NPDC058464. The sequence goes on along the minus strand of NZ_JBHXMA010000022.1, from coordinate 67,039 downwards.
AGGTGCGCTGCTGACCTTCTGGACTCCGAGCATGGAGGGGTAGAGGAGGGAGCCGAGGGTGATGCTGAGGGCACCACCTACAAAGAGAGTTCCCGCCGCCTTCCGTGAAACGAGCACCGTGTCTCCTGATCCGGTTCTTCGGATCCCGCACGTACGGACATACGGATGCGAGGGTTCCGTAGAACCTTTTGGGCTCGTCATGAGTTCGTAAAGCAATCGGTGGCCGAGGTGTGGGGTGAGGTGCGCCTGTGCACTCAGCGGCGTGAAGAAGGGCCGTTCGGCCCTATCGGGACCGGGTGCCTCACGGCCGATCATGTAGCGGCGACCGGGAAGGGCCAGGTCCATTCCCGCACTTCTGTTCCTTCCCGGCTCGTCGACGACATCAGCTGACAGGGAGGGCGCCGGTTGGTCGGCAAGGAAGGAGAAGGCCACGCCATGTCGGTGGCCTGTTCTCTGGTACCACGGATGCATGGGGATTGAACGGTTCATCGGCATCGACCTCGCCTGGGCGCAGAGCAGAGCCCGTACCAAGCCCAACGAAACCGGCCTGGCCGCCATCGACAGGCACGGCGTCGTGATCGAATGCGGCTGGACCCGCGGACTCGAAGAGACGATGGCGTGGTTGAACAGGGCAGTTGTCGGCGGATCGACCCTGGCGTTCGTCGACGCCCCGCTGGTCGTCGACAATCCGGTTGGCCAGCGGACGTGTGAGCGGGAGGTCGGCCAGCGGTACGGCCGTTGGAAGGTGAGCGCGAACAGCACCAACCAGAGCTCCCCTCGACAGGCTGGAGTACTGCTCCGGGAACGGCTGCAGGAGTCGGGCTGGATCTACGACGACGGTAGAAGCGGGCCGCCGACCGGTGGGTTGGTCTTCTCCGAGTGCTATCCGTACACGACCTTGGTCGGGGCCATCGAGATGGGTTATGACCGGGAACGTCCTACGTACAAGCGTCGGCCGGCACGAGTTCCGACGGCGCAGTGGCGCGCGGTACGGGCTGCGGAGTGCGACAGGCTGATCGCGAACATGGCGGGGCTGGCCGCCACCGATCCGCCCCTTCTGCTCTCCTCCCACCCGGAGTCCCGTCGGCTGATCTCCGAGTCCTCACCCCACAAAGCGGCGGACTACAAGCACCGGGAAGATCTCATCGACGCGCTGCTCTGTGCGTGGACGGCCGCGCTGTGGTTCCGGCACGGACTGACGCGCTGCCAAGTACTCGGAGCGGACAGTCTCCTGCCTCCCGGACAGGCTCCCACCATCATCGCGCCGGCCCGCCCCGAGCAGCGCCGTGGCTGATGTGAACTAGCAGGAAAGAAGAGGGAGTTGGGTCGTAGGATGGGCCGCGAACGCCCCCTGCCCCGGCCGAAGGACGAACACGACCCATGAGCGACTCCGTCATGACTCCCGACCCGGCCGACCAGCAGAAGATCGACACGACGGTGCCGCACTCCGCGCGGATCTGGAACTACTGGCTCGGTGGCAAGGACAACTACGCCGTCGACCAGGCGGCCGGTGACGCGTACACCGAGGTCTTCCCGGGGATCGTCACCATCGCCCGCTCCAGCCGGGCCTTTCTGCGGCGCAACATCGCGTACCTCGTGTCCGAGGCGGGGATCCGGCAGTTCCTGGACGTCGGTACCGGGCTTCCGACCGCGCAGAACACCCACGAGGTCGCCCAGGGGCTCGCCCCCGAGACGCGGATCGTGTACGTCGACAACGACCCGATGGTGCTCGCCCACGCCCGCACGCTCCTCTACTCCAGCAAGGAGGGGGCGACCGCCTACGTCGACGCCAACGTGACGGACCCGGAGCGCATTCTCGAGGTCGCCGCCAAGACGTTGGACTTCGGTCGTCCCACCGCGCTCATCCTCAGCAACATCCTGGGGCACGTCGCCGACTACGACCAGGCCCGTTCCATCGTCGCGACGCTGATGGACGCCCTGCCTTCGGGTAGTTACCTGTCCATCAACGACGGGTCGCGTGGCATCGACCCCGTCTTCGAGCAGGCCCAGGACGCCTACAACAACAGCGGTGCCGTTCCTTACAACCTGCGCGGCATCGATGAGATCACCGCGTTCTTCGACGGCCTGGAGCTCGTCGAACCGGGCGTGGTGTCGGTGACGGAGTGGCGGCCGGAGGCTGGCGAGGGCGGTTCGGGCACTCCGGAGGTCGTTGCCGAGCACGGGGGACTTGCGCGGAAGCCGTGACGGCAGCGGTGGTGCCGTCCAATGGGCGGTGGCGGTCAGGCCACCGCGCTCAGCGTGTCCGCCAGGCGGCGGCGGGCTGCGCGGGCCGCGGGGAGGGCGGACAGGGCCGCCGCGCCCAGGACCGCCGCCGTGCCGAACGCGGTCAGCAACAGCAGCGGTGGGCTCTGGGCGATGCCCGCGCCGATGCCGCTCGATCTGCCCTGCGTGTTGATCAGCCAGTGGGCGAGCGGGGTGCCGAGGGTCGTGCCCGCCACCACCGCTGCCAGTGCCGTGCAGCCCGTGGCCGTGACCGTGACCGCGGTGATCTGGCGGGGGGAGAGGCCGATGGCCTTGAGGGCGAGGAGGTCGCGTTCGCCCTCTCGTACCGTGCCGCCGATGGCGGTGAGGAGTTCTACCAGGCCGATCAGGGCGAGGACCGCTATGACGCCGGCGGCCACTCCGCGCAGGGGGGAGAGGCCGTCCGCCGGGTTGGTGACCGTGTGGACGTCCAGGTGGCCGTGGCCCGCGGTGGTCAGGCGGCGGGCGGCCTCGCCCACGTCGGTGCCGGGGTGCAGGCGGACCTGGTAGAGGGTGGGGGTGAGGCTGGCGTCGTTCTCGCGCAGGGTGTCCAGGGACGTGGAGATGACCCGGCCGGCGTTCTCCGTCTCGATGCTGCGGCCCACGATGTGCAGGATCTGCGGCTGGTTGCTGACGGTCATCCGTACCCAGTCGCCGACGCGTACGTCCAGCAGGTCGAGCAGGCCCTGGCCGGCCACCGCCTCGTCGGCGCCGCGGGCGGGGCGGCCTTCGGCCAGGGCGTATGGGTAGGGGGCCCGGCGGGTGCCGAAGCCTCGTAGGGCGATCGTGGCCGTCTGGCCCGGGACCAGTGCGGCCACCTCGACGCCTGGGTAGGCGGCGGCGACCTGGGGGTCGCGGGCCAGCAGGGCGCGGGCGGCGCGGTCGTCGAGGCCCGCGTCCGCGTGGACGGTGAGGGCGGCCGGGAGGCCGATCCGGGCGGGTTCGCTGTGGAAGCGGCTGATGGTGGTCCATGCGCTCATCGCCACGACGATGAGGAGGAGGGGGAGGGCGAGACGCGCCACGGTCGTGAGTGCGCGTGTCCGGCGGGCGAATGCGGTGTGCCAGCCCAGGACCAGTGCGGGGGGTACGCGCAGGCCCAGGGCGCGGCGGGCGGGGGCCGAGAGTCGGGCCCCGGCCGCTCGCCCGGCCACCTGCGGGGTGGCGGCGCCCCGGACCGACGGGAGCGGTGTCGGTACCGGTGGGACGCGGCCCGCCCGCCAGGCCGCCAGGCCTGTGGTCGCGGCTATGAACAGGACCGCCCCGGCCGGGATCGCCACCAGCGTCACCGCGTGGCCGGGCAGGCTCTGCCACAGGGCGATCGCGTCGCCGAGGCGGCCGGGGAGTCTGCTGCCCAGGGACCGGGTGAGGGCGGCCGCGGTCACGGCGCCGAGGAGCGCGTACGCGATGTGCTGGAGGAGGAAGACGCGGACCACCTGGTCCGGGGTGAAGCCGATGGCCTTGAGGATGGAGATGTCTCGGAGGTGGCCGCGGATGCGGGTGGTGATCGCGCCGTGGACGGCGAGTCCGGCGGCTATCAGGGCGCCCAGGCCGAAGAGGCCGAGGACCTGGCCGAGCAGCCGGTTGTCGCCCTGTGCCTCGGCGCGCGCCTGCTGCCAGGTGGCGACCTCGCCGATCACGCCGGCGCCCAGGACGGTCACCGCGCGCTGCACGGCGTAGTCCGTGTCGTCGGGGTTGGTCAGGCGCAAGCCGATGACCTGGCCGTTCGGGGTGCGCAGGATTGAGGGAGGGGCCCAGACCAGGCCCGGCTGTTCGTCCGGGTCGTAGCGCGGCTCGGCGCTGTCGGCGATGCCGAGCACCGTCACCGTGCGGGCGGTGCCGAGCAGGGTGAGCTTGTCGCCGGGCTCGGCCAGCAGGGCGCGGGCCAGGTGGTTCTCCAGGACCACGCCGTCGGGGGTCGCCGGGTCGAGCCAGTGGCCGGAGAGGAGGAGCGGGCGGGCGATCGTGAGGTGCTGGGGGGTGGCGCGGAGTTCCACGGCGGCCCGGGTGCCGTGGGAGGTGAGGGTGGTGGTCTCGGTGGCGTACGGGCCGGACTCGGACGCCACGCCGTCCAGCCCGGTCAGCTTCGACAGCTGTGCGGAGCGGGCGGTGTGCAGCCATACGTGGGCGCCGCGGGTCTGCTCGAAGACGCGCTGCCAGGGGTTGGTGGCGTAGCCGAACAGGGCCGTTGCGAGGAGGAGGGAGAGGACGATTCCCACCGTGGCCAGGATCAGGAACAGTGCCTCGCCGCGGTGGGTGCGCAGATCGGAGTGCGCCCAGCGCAAGGTGGCCCGCATACGGCTCAGCCCCTTCGGGGGACGTCGTACGTCCGCATGTCGGTCCGTCAGTCCGTCAGTTCCAGGACGCCGGATATCCCGGTGCCGCGGGTGGGCGTGCCGTCGAGTTCCGCGTCGTCGGCTATCCGGCCGTCGAAGAAGCTGATCACCCGGTCCGCGGCGCTGGCCAGCCGGGCGTCATGGGTGACCAGCAGGATCGTCTGGCCGCGGCCGTGGAAGCGGGACAGGAGTCGCATCACCTCGCGGGTGCCCTTGCTGTCCAGGCTGCCCGCGGGTTCGTCGGCGAGGAGGAGCGGGGGGTGGTTGACCAGGGCGCGGGCGAGGGCGACGCGCTGCTGTTCGCCGCCGGACAGTTCGCCGGGCAGGCTGCGGTCCTTGCCGTCCAGGCCCAGTTCGGCGAGGAGTTCGATGCGTTTGCTGCGCGCCTGCTTCGGGGGGACGCCGGAGAGGAGCGCGGGCAGCTCCACGTTGTCGGCCACCGACAGGTTCGACACCAGGTTGAAGAACTGGAAGACGATCCCGATCCGCTTGCGGCGCTCCACCGCCCAGCGGGCCTCGCTCCAGTCGTCCGCGCGGGTGCCGTCCAGCCAGACGCTGCCGGCGTCCGGCCGCTGCAGTCCGCCCAGCAGGTGCAGCAGCGTCGACTTGCCGGCCCCGGACGGACCGGTGACGGCGACGAACTCGCCCGGCCGCAGCGCGAGGTCCACCCCGCGTACGGCCCGGGCCGGGGCACCCTCGCCGTGATGCGTCTTGACCAGGCCTTCGGCGCGCAGCACAGGAGCGGGACTTTCGCTCATTCCAGCTCCTCCAGGTCTTCCAGTTCCTCCTGGCACCGTTCCAGCCAGTCCAGGTCGGCCTGCAGGTGCAGCATCGCGCCCTCGATCAGCAGGTGGGCGATCCGGTTGTCGCGGTTCTCGGCGGCGGCCAGCTTCGACAGGCTGCGCATGGTGGTCAGGTACTGCCGCCGCTGCCGGTTGATCAGGGCGATCTGGTCGGCGAGTCCCGTCTGCGGAGCGAGCGCCAGCTTCATGAAGAACTCGTCCCGCACCCGGGGCTCGTCCTCGGGTTTCTCGAACCAGGCGCGGAGTTCGTCCTGCCCGGCCTCGGTGAGGTGGTAGACCTTCTTGTTGGGACGGCTGGACTGCTCGACGTCCTCGCCCTCGATCAGCCCCTGCTTCTCCAGGCGGCCCAGGGTCACGTAGACCTGGCCGATGTTCGGCTGAGGGTACGCGGAGCCCAGCAGTTGCTCAAGGTCCTGCTTCAGCTCGTAGCCGTGGGCCGGACCGCGCGCGAGGAGTGCCAGGAGGGGCAGGCGCACGTGTGCAGTCCTCCTGTCTACCGATTGTGCTCCGCACCCTAGTATCGCCCATACCTAACAGGTATACATGGCCTCCGACTCGGGGTGAAGGTGCCCCGTGCGGTCGCGGTGCACAGGGAGGAACCTATGCGGTGGTTGCGTGCCGCGGGTAGGGGACTCCTGGCTCTCGTCGTGGTCATGACCGGATACGTCGCCTCGGGCGCGCACGCCGGGGAGGGGGCCGGAGGGGGGCGCGGCCCGCTGACCGTCGCCACCGCGGGGGACCTCACGGGCTACCTCGGCCCGCTCCTGGAGGGCTGGAACCGCAGCCACCCCGGCGAGCGGGTCACCCTCGTCGAACTCCCCGACTCCGCCGACGAGGCCCACGCGCAGATGGTCACCGACCTGCGCGGCGGCGACCGCAGCCGGTTCGACGTCCTCAACATCGACGTCGCCTGGACCTCGGAGTTCGCGGCGGCGGGCTGGATCCGGCCGCTGCCCCGCGACCGCTTCCCGCTGGACACCTTCCTGCCGCGGGTCGTCGACACGGCGACCTACGACGGGCGGCTGTACGCGGTCCCGTACGTCACCAACGCCGGCCTGCTCCTGTACCGCGCGGACGTCCTCGCCAAGGAGGGCGTGCGGCCGCCGCGGACCTGGGCCGAGCTGGAGCAGGACGCGAAGACCATCGCGCCGAAGTACGGACTCGGGGGCTACGCGGGCCAGTTCCTGCCCTACGAGGGGCTCACCGTGAACGCCGCCGAGGCCGTCTACTCGGCCGGCGGCACCATCCTCGGGGACGAGGGCGCCCGGGTCACCGTCGACTCCGCGGCGGCCCGCGAGGGCATCGGGTTCCTCACCCGCGGGGTGCGGGAGGGCTGGATCCCCAAGGCCGCGCTGACCTACACGGAGGAGGAGTCCAAGCAGGCCTTCCAGGACGGCCACCTGCTCTTCCTGCGCAACTGGCCGTACGCGTACGTCGGCGCCTCGGCCAGGGGCTCCGCGGTCGCCGGCAAGGTCGGCGCCGTACCGCTGCCCGGGCCCGACGGACCGGGGACCAGCGTCCTCGGCGGCTCCAACCTGGCCGTCAACACCCATGCCCGGCACCCCGACTCGGCGGCCCGGCTGATCGCTTACCTCACCAGCGCGCCCGTGCAGCGCCAGGTACTCACCCGCGGCGCGCTGCCGCCGGTGCGCGCCGCGCTGTACGACGACCCCGCGCTGATCCGGGAGTTCCCCTACCTGCCGACCCTGCGCGCCAGCGTGGAGGCGGCCCGGCCGCGCCCCAAGAGCCCGCGCTACGACCAGGTCAGCCTGGTGGTGCAGGCCGTCGTGCACGACGCGATGACCGGGCACGAGACGCCGGCGGCGGCGGTGCGCCGGCTGGCGCGGGAACTGGCCGCCCTCTCCGATCGATAGTCCGGTAGCCGGGTAGTCCGGCAGTCATCTGTCGCTAGTTACTTGTTAGGTAACGCGACGGTCTCTTCTGTGCCCTTCAGGGGGCAATATTTCCCGATATAGATGCCCAACTTGGCAGTAGTATCCGCTCTACTTGTTGACACCCTCTCGACACGTCTACCTAACATGCATGCATAACTGCTGCCCTTCGCAGAGACAGGTCAACGGGTTGAACAACGTGTTGAACCGGCACCCTTGGTGGCGTGACGCAGTGATCTACCAGGTGTACGTCCGCAGCTTCCTGGACAGCACCGGCGACGGCATCGGCGATCTGGCCGGCGTCCGGGCCGGGCTGCCGTACCTGAAGAAGCTCGGCGTCGACGGGATCTGGCTGAGCCCCTTCTACCCCTCGCCGCAGCACGACCACGGCTACGACGTGGCCGGCTACTGCGACGTGGACCCGCTCTTCGGCGACCTCGCCGAGTTCGACCTGCTGACGGCGGCCGCCCGGCGGCTCGGCATGAAGGTGCTGCTGGACATCGTCCCCAACCACTGCTCCGACGAGCACCCGTGGTTCCGGCAGGCCCTCGCCGCCGCACCCGGCAGCCGGGAGCGCGGCCGCTTCCACTTCGCCGACGGCCGGGGCCCCGGCGGTGCCGAGCCGCCCAACAACTGGCACTCCATGTTCGGCGGCCCGGCCTGGACCCGGGTGACCGAGGCGGACGGCCGGCCCGGGCAGTGGTACCTGCACATGTTCGCGCCCGAGCAGCCCGACTGGAACTGGCGCACCCCCGAGGTCCCCGCCGAGTTCGACCAGGTGCTCCGCTTCTGGCTGGACCGGGGCGCCGACGGCTTCCGCATCGACGTCGCCGCCGGTCTCTTCAAGCACCCCGAGCTGCCCGACTCCCCGGACCCAGAGGCCGACGCCCGCACCCGCGACTCGGTCAACCCCCTCGCCTGGAACCAGCCCGAGGTGCACGACGTCTGGCGGCACTGGCGCGCGGTGTGCGAGGAGTACACGGCACGCGACGGCCGCGAACGCCTCCTCGTCGGCGAGGTGTCGGTGCCGACCGCCCGCGACCACGCGCTCTACGTCCGGCCCGACGAACTCCACCAGGCCTTCTTCTTCGACCTGCTGAGCGCGCCGTGGAACGCCGACGCCTTCCGCAAGGTCATCGGCGAGGCCATGCAGGACATCGCCGGCACCGGCTCCACGGTCACCTGGGTCCTCAACAACCACGACCAGGTCCGCACCGTCACCCGTTACGGCGAGCCCGCCCCGGAGCCCACGCCGGAGCTCACTCCGGATCCCGCCCCCGAGGGCAGCGGACTCGGTGCCGCCCGGGCCCGTGCCGCCGCCCTGCTGATGCTGGCGCTGCCCGGCGCCGCCTACATCTACCAGGGCGAGGAACTGGGCCTGCCCGAGGTCGTCGACCTCCCCGACGACGTGCTCACCGACCCGATCTTCCGGCGCACCGGCAGCCGGGCCCGGATCCGCGACGGCTGCCGGGTCCCGCTCCCGTGGTCCGGGCAGGCCTCCCCGTTCGGCTTCACCTCCGGCGCCGAAGGGGCCCGGCCCTGGCTGCCGCAGCCCGACTACTTCGCCGAGTACGCCACCGACCGCGCCCTCGCCGACACCCGCTCCTTCTGGCACCTGTACCGCGACGGACTCCAACTCAGGTCCCAACTGCCCCAGTTGGGAGACGGGCCGCTGGAGTGGCTGGACACCCCGCCCGGCGTCCTCGGCTTCGTCCGCGGCGACGGCCTGGTCTGCGCCGTCAACTTCGGTACGGCACCCACCCCCGCACCCGTCTCCGGCACCCCGCTGCTCGCCAGCGGCCCCTGCCCCGCCGGAGTACTGCCCGGCTCCACCGCCGCCTGGTGGATCAACGACCTCTGAATCCCCTCCGAACCCCCTGCACCCCTCCGCTCAACTCGCGTTCTTCCGAAGGGACATCAACGATGATGCGACGACGTACCACCCTGCTCACCGGCTGCACCGCCCTCGTCCTCGCGCTCGGCGCCACCGCCTGCGGCGGCAGCGACGGCCCGGTCGCGGCCGGCGGCGGCGCCAAGGCGCTCAGCGGCCAGACCGTCACCGTGGCCGGCGTCTGGTCCGGGGCCGAGCTGAAGAGCTTCCAGAAGGTCCTCGACGCGTTCAGCGCGAAGACCGGCGCCAAGACCCAGTTCGTGTCCACCGGCGACAACGTCTCCACCGTCATCGGCAGCAAGATCGAGGGCGGCAACGCCCCGGACGTCGTCATGGTCCCGCAGGTCGGCGTGCTCCAGCAGTTCGCCAAGAGCGGCTGGCTGAAGCCGCTGTCCGGCACCACCCAGCAGTCCGTGGACGCCAACTTCGCGCCGGTCTGGAAGAACTACGGCAGCGTCGGCGGCACCCTCTACGGCCTCTACTTCAAGGCCGCCGACAAGTCCACCGTCTGGTACAGCCCCGACGCCCTCGACCAGGCCGGCGTCAAGCCGCCCACCACCTGGGCGGACCTGCTCAAGGACGGGCACACCGTCTCCGACTCGGGGCTCGCCGCCTTCTCCATAGGCGGCGCGGACGGCTGGACCCTCACCGACTGGTTCGAGAACATCTACCTCTCCCAGGCCGGACCCGAGAAGTACGACGCCCTCGCCGCCCACAAGCTCCCGTGGACCGACGCGTCGGTGGTCAAGGCGCTCGGCACGCTCGGCGCCCTCTTCAAGGACAAGCAGCTGATCGCGGGCGGTCAGAAGGAGGCCCTCAACACCGACTTCCCGGGTTCCGTGGAGAAGGTCTTCGGGCCCAAGCCGGAGGCCGCCATGGTCTACGAGGGCGACTTCGTCGCCGGGGTCGCCCACGACCAGTTCGGCAAGACGATCGGCACGGACGCCACGTTCTTCCCGTTCCCGGCCGTCGACGGCGGCACCGCGCCCGTGGTCAGCGGCGGCGATGCCGCCGTCGTACTGAAGGCGGGCAAGAACGCCACGGCCGGCATGAAGCTCATGGAGTACCTGGCCACGCCGGAGGCCGCGGCCGTCTGGGCGAAGGAGGGCGGCTTCCTCTCCCCGAACAAGAACCTGGACCTGTCCTCCTACGGCGACGACGTCACCCGTGAGATCGCCAAGTCCCTGGTGGGCGGCGGTGATTCGGTCCGCTTCGACATGTCCGACCAGGCACCCGCGGCCTTCGGCGGTACCAAGGGCGCCGGCGAGTGGAAGATCCTCCAGGACTTCCTCGCCGACCCGTCCGACCCGAAGGCGACCGCGGCGCAGCTGGAGGCCGCCGCGGCCAAGGCGTACAAGGGCTGACGGCCGTGACCGCGACTGTGGTTCCACAGACCAGACCACCCGTCACCGGGCAGGCCGAACGCGCCCGGCGGACGCGGCGCCGCGGCCGGATCATCGCCCTGCTCTTCGTCTTCCCGGCGCTGCTCCTGCTGGGCGCGCTGGTCGTCTACCCCGTGCTGTTCTCGATCGGGCGCAGCTTCTTCGACGCGTCCGGCACCCGGTTCGTCGGCGGCGACAACTACACCGAGATGTTCCGCGACCCGGCGACCCTCAAGGCCATCCGCAACACCGTGATCTGGGTGATGGTGGCCCCCACCCTGCTCACCGGGCTCGGCCTGATCCTCGCCGTCCTGGTGGAGAAGGTGCGCTGGGCCACCGCCTTCAAGCTGCTCCTCTTCCTGCCGATGGCGGTGTCCTTCCTGGCCGCCGGCATCATCTTCCGGCTCGCCTACGACCAGGACCCGCACAAGGGCGTGCTCAACGCGGCCGTGGTCACCGTGCACAACGCGTTCAAGGGCACCGCCGAGTACCCCACCGCCCGCGCCCGCACCGGCCAGGGCCAGGGCCAGGGCCTTACGGCCGAGAAGGACGGCTCGTACCGGACGGCCGCCAACCTCGGGCCGGGCGACACGGTGGCTCTAGGGCTGGTGGGCGTCGCACCGAAGGACCTGCCGGGCGGGGTGCGGCCCGCCTACCCGGCGGCGCAGCAACGGGCCGCGTCCGGTGAGCTGCGCGGGGTGGTCTACCTGGACTTCACCCCGGGTGGCGGCGGCAGTCCGGGCGTGGTCGACCGTACGGAGAGCGGGCTGCCGCGGATGAAGGTCGAGGCGGTGCGTGGCGACGGCAAGGCAGTCGCGAGTACCAGCACCGCGGCCGACGGTTCCTTCCGGTTCACGGGACTGGCGGCCGGCTCCTACGGGGTCGAGCTGCCCGCCTCCAACTTCGCCCAGCCCTACCAGGGTGTCTCCTGGCTCGGACCCACCCTCGTCACGCCCGCCATCATCGGGGCCTACCTGTGGATCTGGACCGGGTTCGCGATGGTGCTGATCGGCGCCGGGCTGGCCGCTCTGCCCCGGGACGCCCTGGAGGCCGCCCGGATGGACGGCGCGAACGAGTGGCAGATCTTCCGGCGCATCACCGTGCCGCTGCTGGCGCCGGTGCTCACCGTGGTGTTCGTGACGCTCGTCATCAACGTGATGAAGGTCTTCGACCTCGTGTACATCATCGCGCCGGGGCAGGTGGCGGAGGACGCGGGCGTCCTCGCGACCCAGATGTGGCTGGTGTCCTTCGGCGGCGGCAACAACCAGGGGCTCGGCAGCGCCCTCGGCGTGCTGCTCCTGGTCCTGGTGATCCCGGCCATGGCCTTCAACGTCCGGCGCTTCCGGAGGAGTCAGCGATGAACGCGATCAGACGCGGCCTGGGCAACGCCGTGGTGCAGGTCTTCCTCGTGGTGGTCGGGCTGGTGTGGCTCACCCCGCTTGCCGGGCTGCTGCTGTCCTCGCTGCGGTCCTCGCAGGACTCGGCGAGCAGCGGCTGGTGGACGGCGCTCGCCAGTCCCGGGCAGCTGTCCTTCGACAACTACTCGGCCCTGCTGAAGAACTCGGGCATGACCCAGGCCTTCTGGAACACCGTGCTGATCTCGGTGCCGGCGACGACGCTGGTGGTCGTGGTGGCGGCGCTGGCCGGATACGCCTTCGCCTGGCTGGACTTCCCGGGCCGCGAACCCGTCTTCCTGCTGGTGGTGGCCCTGTTGGTGGTGCCGGTACAGATCGGTCTGCTGCCCGTCGCCAAACTCTTCGGGCAGCTGGGGCTGTTCGGCACGATTCCCGGTGTGGTGCTCTTCCACGTGGCGTACGGACTGCCGTTCGCGGTGTTCCTGCTGCGGAACTACTTCGCCGAGATGCCCAAGGAGATGCTGGAGGCCGCCCGGATGGACGGCGGCAGCGAGTGGCGGATCTTCACCCGGCTGGTGCTGCCGGTGGGACGGCCGGCCATCGCCAGCCTCGCCATCTTCCAGTTCCTGTGGGTCTGGAACGACATGCTGGTGGCCCTGCTGTTCGCGGATCCGTCCTCGCAGCCGCTGACCGTCGAACTCCAGTCGCAGATCCGGCAGTTCGGCAGCAACATCGACGTGCTGGCGCCGGGCGCCTTCCTGTCCCTCGTGGTGCCCGTGGTGGTGTTCTTCGCCTTCCAGCGGCACTTCGTGCAGGGCGTGATGGCGGGGTCGGTCAAGTAGTAGCCGGGAGAGTCCCGGCCGAGGCCCCGGAAAGCCCGGAGAGGCCTGGAGAGGTCGGAGAGGCTCCCTTTCGGGCGGAGCCTCTTCCCCTTCGGCCGGCTACCCGCGTCACGCTCACGGCGCCCTGGCGGTCCGCTGCTACACAGGCGGCACACAAGCCGCCGCACGAGCAACGGAGTTCCGCATGGAGATCCGCTCCACCAGAAGAGCACTCTTACGGACCGCCGGGGGTGTCTCCCTCGGCGCCACGGCGTTGGCGACGGGCGGGGCTCCCGCCTCGGCGGCGCCCTCGCTCCCGGAGACCGACGGCACGCTGGAACCGGGCCAGGGAACCGCGCTCGTCCAGCGGTTCTGTGCCGCGTGGTCGAACCTGGACGCCGCCGAACTGGCCGCCTTCTTCACCGAGGACGCCACCTACCAGAACATCCCCCTGCCGGGTGTCATCGCGGGACGCGACGCGATCCAGCAGGCCCTCGCGGAGCAGATCCGGATTCTGCAGTACACCACCCTCAACATCCAGAAGGCCGTTTCCTGGCGGAACACGGTCATCGCGACACGCGTCGACTCGTACCGCTACACGAACGCCGACCACGACGTCGACCTCCCGATCGTCGGCGTCTTCGAGCTGACGGCGGACTTCCGGCAGTTCACCTCGTGGGTGGACTACTTCGACCTCGGCCAGTCCGAGTTCGGGACCGTCACCTGACCCCTCCGGGGCCCGTCTCACGGCAGGCGTGGCCCTTCCTTCACGCAGAGTGATATCTGCCTGTCGTGCGTCTCTCCCGGCTCGCCTCGCCTCCCCTGATCGGCGTGCCTAGCATGGGAAGGACGCCGTCGGGTCCGGCGGTGTGCGCTCTCGACGGTGAAGGGTGAGAGCCGTGAGTACCTCCCACGACGAGCAGAAGCGGCTGCGGCGGGGCGAGGGGGAGCAGGTCGAGCCCCGGGTGGGGCCCAGAGCCGACGGTGAGCCGTTCTTCCACCCGTATCACCATCCCGCCGCCGGCTGGGGTGCCGCCAAGAGCGTGAGCAAGTTCCTGGTGCGGGAGCGGGCGCTCGAGGGGCCGCGGGCGATCATGAAGATGAACCACGAGGGGGAGGGGTTCGACTGCCCCGGATGCGCGTGGCCCGACGACACGAAGGGGCTGCGGCTCGACCTCTGCGAGAACGGGGTCAAGCACGTCACCTGGGAGATGACCCGCAAGCGGGTCGGCCGGGAGTTCTTCGCCGCCCACTCCGTCGGCGAGCTCTCCGAGTGGAGCGACTTCGCCCTTGAGGACCAGGGGCGGCTGACCGAGCCGATGGTGTACGACGCCGAGTCGGACCATTACGTGCCGATCAGCTGGTGTGACGCGTTCGCACTGGCCGGGCGGGCGCTGCGGGGGCTGGACGATCCGAACCGGGCGGCCTTCTACACCTCCGGGCGGCTCGGCAACGAGGCCACCTTCCTGTACCAGCTCATGGCCCGCGAACTCGGCACCAACAACCTGCCGGACTGCTCCAACATGTGCCACGAGGCCAGCGGGCGGGGCCTCGCCGCCTCGCTGGGCACCGGCAAGGGCACCGTCGACCTCCAGGACTGGGACGCCACGGACGCCCTCTTCATCATGGGCGTGAACGCCGCCTCGAACGCGCCCCGGATGCTCACCGCCCTCGCCGACGCCTACCGTCGCGGCGCCCAGATCGTGCACGTCAACCCGCTGATCGAGGCGGCCTCGCGGCGCACGATCATCCCGCACGACTTCGTGGACATGGCCGCCTTGCACTCCACCCGCACCGGGACCCTGAACCTCCAGGTGCGCGTCGGCGGTGACATGGCGCTGCTGCGGGGCATCGCGAAGGCCGTCCTCGACCAGGCCACGTCCGATCCCAAGGCCCTGGACCGGGAGTTCGTCGACCGGTACACCAGCGGCTTCGAGGAGTACCGGAAGCTGTGCGAGGCCACGCCCTGGGAGGAGATCGAGCGGCAGTCCGGGATCAGCCGCGCCGACATCCTCCGCGCGGCCCGGGTCTACCGGGACGCCGACCGCTCCATCATCAGCTGGTGCCTCGGCGTCAGTCAGCACGAGCACGGGGTCGACACCGTGCGGGAGATCGTCAACGTGCTGCTGCTGCGCGGCAACCTCGGGCGGGAGGGCGCCGGTCCCTCGCCCGTGCGCGGGCACAGCAACGTGCAGGGCAACCGCACCTGCGGCATCGACCACCGGCCCGAGCCGCAGTTCCTGGACCGGCTCGCCGAGGCGTGCGGGATCGACCCGCCCCGCGAGCACGGGCTCGACACCGTCGGCACCATCCGGGCGATGCTCCGCGGAGACATCGAGGTCTTCGTCGGCATGGGCGGCAACTTCGCCCTCGCCGCGCCCGACACCCGGGCCACCTACGAGGCCCTGCGCAACTGCGCACTCACCGTCCAGGTGAGCACCAAGCTCAACCGCAGCCACCTGGTCCACGGCCGGCAGGCGCTGATCCTGCCCTGCCTCGGCCGTACCGAGAAGGACCACCAGCGCCACGGCATCCAGAGCACCTCGGTCGAGGACTCGATGAGCATGGTGCACCTGTCGGTCGGCATGAAGAAGCCGGCCTCGCCGCACCTGCTGTCCGAGCCCGCCGTCATCGCCGGCATCGCGCGCGCGGCGCTGCCCGACAGCCGTACGCCCTGGGCCTGGTACGTCGAGGACTACGACCGCATCCGCGACACCATGGCCCAAGTCCTGGACGGTTTCGAGGACTTCAACCGGCGGGTGCGGCTGCCGCTCGGGTTCCGGATCCGGCAGCCGGCGCGGGAACTGGTCTTCCGTACGCCCACCGGGCGCGCCGAGTTCTCCTCGGCGCCGCTGCCCGACGTCGTACCCGAGCCGGGCACCCTGGCGCTCGGCACCATGCGCTCGCACGACCAGTGGAACACCACCATCTACTCCGACGACGACCGCTACCGGGGCATCAAGAACCTGCGCACCCTCGTCTTCATGAACGCGGCCGACATGCGCGAACGCGGCATCGGGGAGTTCGACCCGGTCGACATCACCAGCACCGCCAAGGACGGCACCACCCGTGAACTGAACGGCTATCTCGCCGTCCCCTACGACCTGCCCCGCGGCTGCGCGGCCGGGTACATGCCCGAGATGAACGTGCTGATCGCCCTGTGCGACTACAGCGAACAGAGCGACCAGCCGCTGATGAAGCACATCCGGGCGACGATCGGCCGGGCCGCCGCCTCCTGAGAACCGTGGCGACGACGGACGATGGGGGCGATCGGCATCCCGTCCCGCATCATGGGACATCCCTGCCCGCACCCCTTCGTCAGGAGCCCGCGCATGACCGACGGCCGGGCGGCCGCCGAGCACCTTCCCCATGGCGAAGAGCCGCTGCTCGGACGCGAGGCCGACCTGGAGCGGCTGGACGGCTTCCTCGCCGCCGTCCCGCGGCTGGGCAGCGCCTCGCTCGTGGTGCTGGGGGACCCGGGGGTCGGGAAGAGCGCGCTGCTCGCCGCGGGCGTCCGCCGGGCCGAGGCCGCGGGGTTGCGGGTGCTGCGGGCCGCGGGGGTGCAGTACCGGGTGGAGGCCGGTCACGGCGCGCTGCAGCAGTTGCTGACCTCGGCGCCGGACATCCAGTCGAAGGTGGTGCGCAGCCGCGTCCTCGCCGGGGCCCTCGGCTTCGAGCGGGGCGCGGCGCCCGGGCCCGACGCGGTCACCGACGCCGTGGTGGCGCTCGTCGCGGAACTCTCCCGTGACAGGCCCACGCTCCTCGTGCTGGACGACGTCCAGTGGCTGGACCGGGCCGGCGCCGTCGTCCTGGGGCAGGTGGCTCGCCGGCTCGCCGGCACCGGCGCGGGGCTGCTCTGCGCGGCCCGGCTCGGTGAGGAGAGCTTCTTCGACCCGAGCGGGCTGGCCTCGCACGAACTGGGCCCGCTCGGCGAGGCCGCCGCCGGCGAACTGCTCGGCCGCCGGTTCCCGGAGATGGCCTCCGGGGTCAGGCGGAGGCTGATCACCGAGGCCGAGGGCAACCCCCTCGCGCTGCTGGAGCTCCCGGCCGCGCTGAGCGAGTCCCAGCGCATCGCGTCCCAGGCCCTGCCGGCCCGCATCCCGCTGACCGAACGGCTCCGGTCGGCCTTCGCCGCCCGCATCAGGACCCTGCCGCCCGCCACCCGGCACCTGCTGCTGGTGGCCGCCCTGGAGGGCAGCGGCAGCCTGCTCACCGTGCGCCGGGCGGGGGCCGGCGGGCGAGCCCTGACGTCCCTGGTCCCGGCGGAACGCGCGCGGCTCGTACGGGTCGACGAGACGGCCGGCCGGCTGGCCTTCCGGCACTCGCTCATCCGCTCGGCCGTGGTGGAGCTGTCCACCGGCGACCAGCGGCGCACCGTGCACCGCGCGCTCGCCGACGCCTGGCACGGGATGCCCGAACAACGGGCCTGGCATCTGGCCCAGGCCGCCGTCGAACCCGACGAGGGGATCGCCGCGCTGCTGGAGGAGGCCGCCGAGGCCGCCGCCCACCGCGGCGACGGGCCGAACGCGGTCGCCGCCCTGGTGCGGGCCGCCGAGCTGAGCCCGGCGGGCTCCGGATACGCCCGGCGGCTGGCCAAGGCGGCGTACGTCGGCGCGAACCTCACCGGCAGCGTGCGCGACGTGCCCCGGCTGCTCGACGACGCCCGGCAGGCCGCCCCGGACGCGGAGTCCCCGGCGGTCGCGGTGGCCGCCGCGCTGCACCTCCTCAACAGCTACGGCGACCTCGACACCGCCCACCGCCTGCTGTCCGGCGCCATCGCCCTGCAGCCCGAACCGTACGACCTCTCCGACGCCACGTTGCTCGAAGCGGTCAGCACCCTGTTCATGGTGTGCGTGCACGCCGGCCGGCCCGAGCTCTGGGCGGACTTCGACGCGACGCTGGCGAGGTGCACCTCGGTCCCGGACACCGTGCGGCTGATGCGGACCACCTTCGGCGACCCGGCCCGGGCCCGCCCGGCCGACTGGGCCCGGCTGGACGCGGCCGTCCGGACGCTGTCCGGCACGCCGGACCCGGTGCGGATCGTACGGATCGCCACGGCCGCCGCCTACGCGGACCGGCTCGGCGCGATCGAGGAGCCGCTGCTGCTCACCGCCCGCGGCGGACTGCGCGGCGAGAACATCTTCCCGGCCATCCAGGCCTCGTTCCTGTGGAGCAGCCACGCCTGGTTCACCGGCCAGTGGCCTCAGCTGCGGCGGGTGGCCCACCAGGGCCTGCGCTGGTGCGAGGACCTCGAGTACCCGCTGCGGTCCTGGACCGGCAGGTTCGTGCTGGCCTGTACCGCCGCGGCCTGCGGCGACCTCGGGACGGCGCGCGGGTTCGCGGACCAGATGGACCAGTGGGCCGGCTCCCGCCGGGGCCACGCCGTCCGCTGCTACGCGGCCCACGCCAGGACGCTGATCGCGCTGGCGCAGGGCGACTTCGAGGCGGCCTACCGGCACGTGTGCACGATCTCGCCGGCCGGGACGTTCGCGCCGTTCGCGGGGCACGCGCTGTGGGTGATCCTGGACCTGGTGGAGGCCGCGGTGCGCACCGGCCGCCGCGAGGAGGCCGTGCGGCATGTCCGGGCGGCCCGGCAGGCGGGGCTCGACGCGGTGTCACCGCGGCTGCGCATGGTGCTGCTCGGCTCGGCCGCGCTGGCCGCCGGGAGCGGTGCGGCGGCGGTCCGCGGGTTCGAGCGGGCGCTGGCCGTCGAGGGCGCCGGGCGCTGGCCCTTCGACCAGGCCCGTATCCGGCTCTACTTCGGCGAACGGCTGCGCCGCGACGGGTCGTTGGCCCGGGCGCGGGAGCAACTCGCGGCCGCCGGCGAGAACTTCCGGCGGCTCGGCGCCCGTCCGTGGGCCGAGCGGGCCGACGCGGAGCTGCGCGCCTGCGGCTCCCCGGCGCGGGCCCGGGACCTGCCGGCGCTGACACCGCAGCAGCGGGAGATCGCGGGCCTGGCGGCCGCGGGCCTGTCCAACAAGCAGATAGCGGAACGGCTCTTCCTCTCGCCCCGCACCGTCTCGACCCACCTCTACCAGGCCTTCCCCAGACTCGGGGTCACCTCCCGCGCCGCCCTGCGCGACGCACTGGAGCAACTGGACGGACAGGCAGGGGAGACGGGGCACGCGGGATACGAGGGGTAGCCGGCCGGGACCGGTACCCGGGACCGGCATCCGGGTGCCTTTTCGCACCGAGTCCTTTCACCTTCGGCCAGCGGCGTGCGGGACTCCCGGGGCGCGGTCCGGACCGGCTGATATACCGGCAGGGAATCCCCCACACGTCATCGGAGTCCGCCATGGGCCGCAGGCCGTCGGCCGGGCCACGGCGTCCCCGAACCGGCGCCCGCCGCACGGCGGTTCACCCCACGCACCAGGCGAAACGAGAGACCGCATGACAGACGTGACCATGGGCCGCAGACGCCTGCTGAAGATGTTCGGCCTGAGTGCCACCGCGACCACGGCCGCCGTCCTCCAGGCGGACCCGGTGCTGGCGGCGACCCTCGGACACGACGAGCGGACCGGGGTCTCTCCCGTCGACTACCGGGCACCCACGGGCCTCGCCCAGGACACCGACGCGAAGCGGACGGCGCTCGACTGGATCGGCGCCCACGAGGGCGCGATAACCGGGCTGAGCGACGAGGTGTGGGAGCACGCCGAACTGTCCCTGCGCGAGTGGAAGTCCGCCCTCGCCACCGCCCGCCTGCTGAAGGCCAACGGGTTCGAGATCACCTGGGGCGCCGGCGGCTTCCCGACCGCGTTCGTCGCGACCTACGGCGACGGCGGCCCGGTCCTCGGCTTCAACGCCGAGTACGACGCCCTGCCGGGCCTGTCCCAGAAGAAGGGCGCGGGCAGCCACGACCCGCTGGTCTACAACCACGACGCCTACGGCCCCTCGTACGGCGCCGGGCACGGCGACGCCCACAACGCCCTCGGTGCGGGCGGCACCGCCGCGGCGATCGCGACGGCGCACGCGATCCGCGCGCACGGTCTGAAGGCGACCGTGAAACTGTTCGGCAGCGCCGGCGAGGAACAGCTCGTCGGCAAGGCGTACGCCGTCAAGGCCGGTGTCTACGACGGCCTCGACGCCTTCCTCGACTGGCACCCCTTCAACGTCACCATGCCGTTCTGGAACACCACCAGTGCCCTGGTCTCGGCCACCTTCACGTTCCTCGGCGCCTCCGGGCACGGCGGCTCGCCGCTCGGCAACAAGAGCGGCCTGGACGGCGCCCTGCTGATGGCGACGATGTCGGAGTACCTGCGGGAGAAGAACGTCGCCGCCTCCGGCCGCTTCCACTACGCGGTCATCAACGGCGGCGGCGCCCCGAACGTGACCCCGGACATGTGCTCCATCTGGTTCTTCGTCCGCGAGGGCAGCCCGGCGCGCGCCCGCGTCCTCTACGACAAGATCGTGGCCTGCGCACAGGCCGCCGCCCAGGCCAGCCAGACCCGGCTGGTGCACAGGTTCCACTCCGCGACCTGGAACCTGCTCGCCAACAAGGCCGGCGCGGAGCTGCTCAACGACAACATGCAGCGGATCGGCGCCCCGGAGTTCACCGACGCCGACCAGGCGCTGGCGAAGGCCGTGCAGAAGTCGCTGGGCAAGCCGGAGGCGGGCATGCCGACGGAACTGACCCCGCTGACGCCGCCGGCCGCGTCGTACACGGGCGGACTGTCCACCGACACGGCCGACATCAGCTGGCAGGCACCCACCGCCGTCCTGCTGTCCGCCGCCTATCCGACCGGGATCCCCAACCACAACTGGGGCGTCACCGCGACCGCGGCCACCAACAGCGGCCACCAGGCGCTGCTCTCCGCCGCCCGGTACCTGGCGGCCGCCGCCGTCGACCTGATCGAGCAGCCGGATCTACTGGCGGCGATGCGGCAGGAGTTCGAGGACCGCACCGAGGGTGTCGGCTGGGCGTCGATGATTCCGGACGGCACCCAGCCGCCGCTCTACCAGCCGCCGGACGACTTCCTCCGGGAGACCGGGCAGAGCTGGCCGCCGCCCGGGGTGACCTGGCCGGTGCCGCAGGTGGTCGCCACCGAGCAGCTCGGCACCACCGGCCCCGCGCTGGCACCCGTGACCTGATGTGACCTGACGTGACCTGAGGGATGCGACCGTGCCGTCCCGTTCCTAGGCGGGTTCCGGTACGTCCGGCTGCCCGGCGGCCGGCGCGGTGAGCCGCCCCTCGCGCAGCCGTTCGGCCGCCCAGCGGGCCCACTCCTGTTCCAGGGCACGCTGGCGCAGGCCGTACTCCAGGACGAGCCGGCCGCACTCGGCCATCGCGTCGCGCTCCCAGGGCTCCGCGTCCCGCAGCGCCACCAGGGCGTCGTACTCCCTGGCCGCGGTGTCCGCGTACCGCAGGAGCCGCGCCACGGCCTCCTCGGGGGGCAGCAGCCCCAGGAAGAACGTCTGCAGGAGCATCGGGTTGCGCTGCGGCTGGTGCTCCTCCCCGCCTGCCAGCCAGCGGCGCGCCTCCGCGTGTCCCTCGGGGGTCAGCGCGTACTGCTTGCGCCCCCGGGGGCCCTCGTCGGTCACCGTGATCAGGCCGGTGGCGTCGAGCTTCGTCAGCTCGCCGTAGATCTGGCTCTGCCTGGCCGGCCAGACGTGGCCGAGCGAGGTGTCGAAGATCTTCAGCAGGTCGTAGCCACTACCGGGGCGGAAGACAAGCAGACCCAAGAGGGCGTGACGAAGGCTCATGCCCGCCACTCTAACTCTCTTATTCCAGCATTGACAGGTCGCCTCTCACATTCCAACCTTGACATGTTGTCGAGAGAACTTCTACGTTCCACATGTCAACATTGGAATCTCGACTCCAAGGACGTTCCCATGAACACGACCAAGCCGCCACCGCACCTCACCGACCCCCGCACGCCGGCGCCGACCTCGACACCCCGGTATCTGCCCGTGGGGTTTCCCGGTGGCCCGCTGCCGGGTGCCGCCTGACCGTCACGGCCTGCCGGCCGGGCCGTCTCCGCGGGGCGCTGCCGCCCGGCGGAACGGCGTCGGTCAGGAGGGGGAGCTCATGGTTCTGGAAGTCGCGGAAGTCGCGGAGGGCGCGCGCGTCGAGGACGCGGTGCTGACGCGGGCCGCCCAGTCGGGCGAGGTCGCCGCGCTCGGGGTGCTGCTGGAGCGGCACCGGGCGGGCATGCGCGCGGTCGCGCTGAGCGTGCTGGGACGGGCGGCGGACGTCGACGACGTCCTGCAGGACGCGGCGCTGACGGCGCTGCTGCGGATCGGAGACGTCCGCGACCCGGCTGCGGTGGGCGCCTGGCTGCGCATGATCGTGCGCAACGGCAGCCGGTCCGTGCTGCGTTACTCCGCTCTCGTGCTGCCCATGGAGGAGCTGGCCGCGCCGTCGCAGGACGCCGGCCCGGAACAGTGGCTGGAGCGCAGCGCGGTGCGGGACTGGCTCTGGGAGGCGCTGGAGGAACTCTCGCCGGTGCTGCGCATGCCGCTGGTGCTGCGCTACTTCACCGCGGAGGGCGCCTCGTACGAGCTGATCGCCCTCGCCTGCGGGATCCCGCTGGGCACCGTGCGCAGCCGGCTCAGCCAGGGGCGGGCCAAACTCGCCCTCGCGCTCGCCGCCACCGCGGACGCCCCGCACGGCGACGCCGAGCAACGGGTCCGGGCCAGCCGGACCGAGGCGCGCCGGATGCTCGACGCCGCCCGCGCGCGGGCCCGCCCCACGCTGGCCTCCTGACCGTTCACGCGGTCTGTTCCGGTCACGCGGTCTGTTCCGGCCACACGGCCTGTTCCGGGTCCAGGCCGGTGAGCGCGTCGCGCAGGCCCGCGCGGGAGGTGACGTTCAGCTTCGGGAAGGCCTTGCTCAGGTGTCCGGCCACCGTGCGGGGCGACAGGAAGAGCTGGGCGGCGATCTGCTTGTTCGTCAGTCCCGTGGCGGCCAGCTGCGCCACCTGCAGCTCCTGCGGGGTCAGCAGCGCGGGCCGGCCGGCACCGGAGGCCGCGGTGCCGACGGGGATGCCGCTCGCCCGCAGCTCGTTCGCGGCCCGCGCGCTCCACGGCTCGGCCCCCAGCCGCCGGAACGTGCCGAGCGCGGCGTCCAGATGGCCCCGGGCCTCGGCGCCCGCCTTCGCCCGGCGCAGCCGTTCGCCGTACGCCAGGCGGATCCGCGCCCACTCGAACGGCCAGCGTTCCGCGTCGGGGGTGCCGACGGCCCGCTGGAACAGCTCGTGGTCGATGACGTCCGGGGTGGCGATGGCCTGGGCCGCGTCGGTCATCATCGCCAGCCGCGGCGAGACGGCGGGGATCCCGGTCGCGCGCACCGCCGCCACGTGCGCGGCCGCCTCGGCGTGCCGGCCGGTGCGCGCCGCGGCCTCGGCGAA
Source organism: Streptomyces sp. NPDC058464 (assembly GCF_042721035.1). Taxonomy (NCBI): domain Bacteria; kingdom Bacillati; phylum Actinomycetota; class Actinomycetes; order Kitasatosporales; family Streptomycetaceae; genus Streptomyces; species Streptomyces sp. NPDC058464. The sequence goes on along the minus strand of NZ_JBHXMA010000022.1, from coordinate 43,954 downwards.
GTCCAGGAAGAGCCACAGGGCGTGCGGGAGGTGCGCCGGGATCTCACCGGGGGTGACCACCGACCGCAGGTGGCAGTAGGCGCTCTCGAAGTCCGCGGCGCCGAGCGCGGACAGCGCCCGGATGTGCGCGGCGTACACCCGCAGCAGCCCGAGTCCCCGCGGGTTCCCCCAGGCCACCAGGCGGTCGGCGGTCCTCCGGGCGGTGTCGGTGTCGCCCTGGGCGGCCGCCAGCAGCCCCCGCAGGAACCGGCCAGGCTCCGCCGTCAGACGGTAGTTGTACATCGTGCACCAGCGCAGGCCCTCCTCGGTGAGCTTGGGCAGCTCGTCCCACTGGCCGCTGAAGTAGGCGTCGTTGGCGAGCAGGAAGAACGCCTCGATGGCCATGGTGATGGCGCCGCCGTCCCGGCCGTCGTCGACGACCCGCCGCAGCGCGCTGCGGCAGCCGGGCAGCCGGTCCACATAGGCGGCGGCGACCGCCGTACGGACGATGTGCCGGGGGTCGGTCTCCCGGTGCAGGTCCGCGACCATGCCGTCGAGGAGGTCCAGGAGGTGCGGCGGCACGTGCGCGGGATCGCCGAAGGTGCCGCGCAGCACGCACAGCAGGTGGTCGGGGGAGCGCTGCTGGGCCTTGGCGACCTCGGCGTCGAAGAGCTGCCACAGCTCCGGCCGGCCGCTGTGGAAGCACACCATGAGCAGGGTGAGCAGCGCCTCGTTGAGGATGTCGTCGTCGGCACCGCCCGTCCCGGCGTGGTTGCGGATCGCCCCCGTGAGCAGCCGGTGCGCGGTGTCCACGTCACCCTCGCCGTTGATGAGCCGGCTGGCGGCGGCGGTCGCGGCGGCCAGCGAACCGCTGCCCACCGGGTCCGCGAGCAGGGCGTTGTCCAGCAGCGCGTGGACGTTGCGGAGGTCACCGGTGATGTTGGCGCCCAGGCAGGCCGCCTCGGCCAGCAGCCGCCCCCGGGCCGCGCCCGTGCTGCTCAGGTCGGAGGCGCGCAGCAGGGTGGTGATGGCGCCGACGGCGTCCCCGCGGCGCAGCGTGCTGTAGGCCACCTCGTGCAGCAGGGCGGCCACCTCGTCGTCCGGGCCGACCGCGGCGTTGGCCAGGTGCCGGGCCCGGTGCTCGGACCCCTCCGGGAACTCCCGGGCCAGCGCCAGGTGCCCGCGCCGCCGCTCCGCGGCCGTCGACAGCTCCATCACCGCGGACCGGGTCAGCGGGTGCCGGAAGGCCAGCCGGCCGGTGGCGGAGTCGACCCGCACCAGACCCGCGTGCTCGGCCGGGCCCAGCTCGGCCAGCACATCGCCGCCGTCCAGGGCCCGTTCCAGGATGTGCAGCCCGCCCGAGCCGTCGAGCACCGCGAGCAGCAGCAGCTCCCGGGTGCGGTCCGGCAGCGCGCCGACCCGGACGGCGAAGACCTTCTTCAGCCGCTCGGGCAGCGGGAGCACGGCCGGCAGCGGCCCGCGCTCCTGCTGCTGCGCCTCGTTGAGGGTGCCCGGCAGCTCCAGCAGGGCCAGCGGGTTGCCGGCCGCCTCCCTGACCAGCCGCTGCCGTACCCGGGGCGCCATCGCCGGGAACCGCTGCGCCACCAGTTCGTGTGCGGCCGCCTCGTCCAGCGGTCTGACCTCGTGCGCCGGGATCCCGGTACTGCTCAGAAAGGACTCGTCACCGGTCCGGGACGCCGCAAGCAGCGCCACCGGCGCGCTCTGGGTGTAGCGGGCGACGGTGCCCAGCACGATGGCGCTGGGGCGGTCCAGCCACGCCACGTCGTCGATCACGATCGTCACGAGCCCGCTGCGCGCGGCCTTCCGGGAGAGCAGGACCTGCACCGCGCCCGCGACGGCGAGGAGTTCGGTCGGCTGCTCGTCCGACACCCCGCGCACCGCCCGCAGTGTCTCCGCCTGCCACGGGGGCAGTTCGGCGATCTCCGCCGTCAGCGACTGGAGGACCTGGTTCAGCGCGGCGAAACTGACACTCACCTCGAACTGCGAACCCACCACCCGCAGCACCTGGAAACCCGCGTCCCGCGCCCGCCGCGCCGCCGCGTCCAGCAGGGCGGACTTCCCCACCCCCGCCTCACCGGTCAGCATCAGCGCCCGTCCCCGCGCGGCGGCGGAGCCGAAGAACCCGTCGAGGAGCGCCAGTTCCGCCGAACGCCCGACGAGACCGCCGCCGGGCACACTGGGGCCGCCGGGACCGCCGGCGGGGCGTTCGCCGTCTTCCGCGGCCGAGGGTGTGGGGGACGACATGATGAAACAGCTTCCCATCGTGGTCGGACTGGATCGAGTCGGATCGAGGTGGATCGAGGTGGATCGACTCAGGATCGGGGGCGGATCGGGGGCGGATCGCGGGTGGATCGGGGGTGGATCGGGGGTGGGGTCGGGCCGGGCTCTGCGACTGGATGGTGGACCGGTGCCGAAAGTTCGGACGCGCCGCCGTGGCGTGCGTCACAGTGCCGGACGGGCGGTCCCGCCTGCCCGTGCGGGCGATCAGGTCATCTTGCCGGTACGGCGCACTTCACGGCCTCGTACAGTGAGCACGGCGAAGCGGCCCGGACGCGGTGCGGAGCCCGACGGCCCGTCACGACAAGGGGGAAGATCTGTGCGGAACGTGATTCTCGTCCACGGCGCGTTCGTGGACGGATCCGGCTGGGCGGGGGTGCACGAGCGCCTCGTCGCCGCGGGATACCAGGTCACCATCGCGCAGAACGCCACCCGGTCCCTCGCCGAGGACGTCGCGGCGGTCCGGCGGCTGATCGCCCTGCAGGACGGGCCGGTGACCCTGGTGGGGCACTCCTACGGCGGTGTCGTCACCACCGAGGCAGGTGTCGACCCCAAGGTGTCCGCGCTCGTCTACGTCGCCGCTTTCGCCCCGGACCGCGGCGAGTCCGTCGACTCCCTGATCTCCGACCCGCCGCCGGGCGCGTCGGTGCCGCCGTTCCTGCCGATGCGGGACGGCTATGTGCTGCTCGACCGCGACCGGTTCCACGCCTCCTTCGCCGGTGACCTGCCCGAGGCGCGGGCGCGGTTCATGGCCGACTCGCAGGTGCCGTGGGGGTCCGGGGCGCTGTCCGGGACCGTCGGCGAGCCCGCGTGGCGGACCAGACCCAGCTGGTACCTGGTAGCGGCCGACGACCGGATGATCCCGCCGCTGGCCCAGCGGGCGATGGCCGAGCGCGCGGGCGCCACGGTCGTCGAGGCACCCGGCAGCCATGCCATCTATGTGTCGCGGCCCGAGGTGGTCGTCGAGGTCATCGAGCGGGCCGCCGCCACCGGTTGAGACACCCGTCGGCCCGAGTCACACCCCTGGCACCTCCCGTGTGCGTACGCTGTATCACCGCGCGGAGCACATAGGCGAGCACCTCGGCTCACCCGCGTGGAGCACACCGACGAGAGGCCCGACCGCATGTCCGAGTCATCCGGCACCGAGCTGGCGTCCGAGTACAGCGCGCGGATCGCGCAGGACCTGGAACTCAACGCCGCGGAACAGGACCGCCTCGCCACCGAGATCGCCGCCCTGGAAGAGCGGTTGCACGCGGTACGGGAGAACCGGGTGGTGCTGGAGCGGCTGCAACAGGCGCTCACCCCGCAGGCCACCGCCGCCTCCGCAGCCGGGACAGCCGGGACAGCCGGGACAGCCGGTACCGCCGGGACCGTTGGGACGGTCGGGACCTCCGAAGCGGCCGAAGCCGCCGACACCGTCGAGGCCGCCGTGCCGCACCAGCGGACCGAACCCGCGCCGGACCGCGCCGGCTCCGCGAAGTCCGGCTCCGCGAAGTCCGGCTCCGCGAAGTCCACCCCCGCGAAGCCCACCCCCGCGAAGCCGAGCCTCGTCGAGGCCGTCCACACCTACCTCGCCGAGCAGCGGGAGCCGCGCTCCGCGACCGACGTCGCCGAGGCGATCAGGGCCGGTCAGCCCGGCCGCACCATCAAGACGACGGTGATCCGTACGACGCTGGAGAACCTGGTCGCCAGAAACCGGGCCCGGCGCACCAAGCAGGGCCGGGCGGTCTTCTACACCCTGACGGCACCGGAGACCGGAGCCTGACACCGCGCCCGGCCCGCCCGGGACACAGGTCCGCCGTCCACGGCCGGGCGGACGGAGGCATGTGCCTCAGTCCGGCGGACCGGCCTCGGCTCCCTGCCGGGTCACCGCCGCAGTATCACCTCCGCGGCACACATGGCATATGGCCCAAGGCCGTCCGCAGACATGTCCGGGCGACTTCCTGTGCGAACGAACCCACCCTCTGAACGAAGGGGCGGACGACCTCGACGAGCGGGAGTCCGGTGGCGGCCCTGCCTGGTACAACCTGTGTGTGTCGACTGGCAGTCCGGGCGCCGGGGGAGTCGCTCGACCTCGCCGTGCCGGCCGACCCGGCGGCGGACCTGCTGCCGTTGGGCCAGTACCGCACCAGGCTGCGCCGCATGCTGACCGCACCGGCCGCCCGGCGCCCAACTCCCGTACCCCGAAAGGCACTGGAGCGCGCCATATCGGCACAGAGGGGCGTAAGTTTCATTGGGTCATTTGACGTAAGCCGGTGACTCACCGGCGCCATAAAGTGCCGAACGTGCCTGAGAACCAAGCAGATGGAATGTGCGACGCGCTGAGCGTTCCGGTCTCCGTCGTCCTGCGGGCGAGCGACGCGATCCTGGAACACGCCACCGGCGCCTACCTGCAGTCGAGTGCACGTGTGAAACTCCTGACCGCGCAAGGGCTGCCCGACGCGGACGTGTCCGTCCTCCTGCTGAGCGCCGTGGACGACCACTGGATCAGGGTCATGCGGCAGGACGCCGCCCGCGCCCCCGGCCCACCCGTCCCGGTCGTGATGATCGCCGACCGGATCAGCGAGCGGCAGCTCTCGCTGGCCGTCGAGTACGGACTGACCAGCTTCCTGTACCGGGGCGACCTGAACCTCGACCGGCTGGTGGACGCCGTCGTCGAGGCCGGCGCCGGGCGCTGCCGGATACCCGAGGACCTGGTGGCCCACCTGATCGCCGAACTGGGCAACCAGCAGCGGCAGCAGACCCTCACCGACCTGTCCCGCAGGGACGGCCTGCTGGTCCGGGAGATCGAGGTGCTCCGCATGCTCTCCGAGGGCATGAACACGGTCGAGATAGCCGACAAGATGAGCTACTCGGAACGCACCATCAAGGGCATCATCCACGAGGCCGTGAAGAGACTGCGGGTCAGGAACCGGACCCAGGCCGTGGCGTACGCGATCCGGACGGGCATCTTCTGAGCCCGGCCCGCAGCAGGATCCGGCACAGCGCGGGAAACACCTGCGAAACGGGACGTTCCTAGACTCCCGGACGTGCGCCTGACAGTGCTTGACGCCCCCACCGAGTGGAGCCGCTTCGCCGAGGGCTCCGTCGAACGCCGGATGCTGCTCGCCCTCGGCGAGAGCCTCGGCACCGCGCTGCGCCCGAAGCCGCTGATGCTGCCGGACGGCAGCCGGGTCGAGGTCGAGGGCATCGACGCCCCGGGCCGTGTGCTCGTCCAACTCGTCTGCAACCAGGGCGCCTACAAGCCCGCCTACCGCAACAAGGTCATGGCGGACATGTTCAAGCTGCTCTGGCTGCGGAACTCGGTGCCCACCGCCGAGCGCACGGTCCTCCTCGTCACCGAGGTCGTCGTGCAGGCGCTGGGCGGCTGGGTGGCGCGCGCCGCCGCGGATCTCGGCGTCGAGGTCTACGTCTTCGACGGCGACACCGTCGTAACACTGCCGCGCCGAACGTAAAGCCGATGAAACGGACCGCCGTGACCGGGTGAAACACGAGGTTCCTACTGTCGGGGGCACCTAAGCGGATTTCCGCGTGGCAGTTCCGCACTCGCCACGCACGCTCTCCGACTTCCAGGATCGGGCCTTCGTGCTCGCGACATGGATGGGAGCGTGAAGGTGACTGGTACGCCAGCACTCGACCTGCGGTCGGTGCGCCGGGTCTACGGATTCGGGCCGTCCGCGACGACCGCCCTCGACGACGTCCACCTGTCGGTACCCGCGGGCCGGTTCGTCAGCCTGATCGGGCCCAGCGGCTGCGGCAAGTCGACGCTGCTGCGGCTCGCGGCCGGTCTGGAGGAACCCGACCACGGCACCGTACGGGTGCACGGCGTCCCGCCTGCCGAGGCCTGCGCGGCCAAGATGATCGGCCTGGTGCCGCAGAGCCCGGCCCTGCTGCCGTGGCTGTCGGTGCTGAGGAACGTCACCCTGCCACAGAAGATCAACAAGGGTGCGGCGCGCCGCCGGGAGCGGATCGCCGGCCACGCCGAGCGCGCGGTGACCGGCGCCCCGGACATGCGGGAACTCCTGGCCAAGGCCGGTCTCGGGGAGGCCATGCACAAGCTTCCCGCCCAGCTCTCCGGCGGGATGCGGCAACGCGCCGCGATCGTCCGCGCCTTCGGCCTGCGGCCCGACGTCCTCGTCATGGACGAACCCTTCTCGGCACTCGACGAGTTCACCCGGGAGAGCCTCCAGGACCAGCTCCTCGACCTCTGGGACGAGCTGAGGACGACGGTCCTGTTCGTCACCCACTCCGTCTCCGAGGCCGTACGGCTCTCCGACACCGTGGTCGTCATGGCCCCCCGCCCCGGCCGCATCGTCGACACCGTCGACGTCGACCTGGAACGGCCACGCGGCGACCGCCTCTTCGGGGAGCGCCGGTTCCACGCGTACGAGGACCTGATCCGGGACCGGCTGCGCCGGGCCTGGCACAGCGAAGCCGCGTGAGGGAGGCGGGAGCGATGACCGTAGCCGACGAACGCACCGCGCGGACCGCCGCCGCCACCGAACCGCCCGCCGAGCCCTCCCGTTTCAGCCTGCGGCATCCGAGGTCCCGGATCGCCTGGATCCGCCCCGCCGTCTGGGCACCGCTCCTCGTGACGCTGGCCCTGCTCGCCCTGCTCTGGCAGTGGGGCGCCGACGAACTGCCCTACCTGCTGCCCCCGTTGGGGAAGATCGGCGCCTCGCTCACCGCCGAGTTCGGCTACTACGTCGACAACGCCCTGGTCACCCTCGGCGAGGCGGCGGCCGGCCTGGGGACGGGGTTCGCCGCCGCGTTCGTCCTCGCGGTGCTGACGAGTGAACTCCCGCTGCTGCGACGGGCCGTCATGCCGATCGCCGTCGTCCTCAACGTGACCCCGCTGGTGGCGATCGCCCCCGCCCTCGTCGTCGCGTTCGGCTTCGGCCCGCTGCCCAAACTGATCATCGCGGCCCTGATCTGCTTCTTCCCGATCCTCATCAACACCGCCGCCGGACTGCGCTCGGTGCCCCGACAGGTCCTCCAGGTGTACCGGACGATGGACGCGAGCCGCACCGAACTGCTCTGGCACGTCCGCATCCCCCACGCACTGCCGTTCCTGTTCGCCGCGCTGCGCATCGTCTTCCCGCTGTCGATCATCGGTGCCGTCGTGGCCGAGATGTCGGCGTCCGGCTCGGCCAGCGGCCTCGGCACCGTGATCAGCGTCGCCTCGTCCATGAACCAGCTCCCGGTCGTATACGCCGCGATCCTCGTCCTCGCCGTCATGGGCGTCCTGCTGCTGCTCGCCGTGACGCTGGTCGAACGCCGCGTCCTGCACTGGCACGACAGCACGCACGACTGACCGGGCCCGCGCCCGCACCGTCCCGCCCGGGGCCCACGAGGCCCGGCGCGCCGACGCCCCGTGCCGTCATCCGCCCCACTCGTCCCTCACCCGTCAACGCCCGGCGGACACCGCCAGTTGGGAGTCACCCATGCAGTCACGCCTCGCCAGATCCGGCCTCGCCACGCTCGCCGCCGTCGCCCTGACGGCCGTGGCCGCCGGATGCGGATCGGGATCCGACGCCACCACCTCGAAGGGCTCGGAGGGATCGGCGATCTCCGCCGACCGCTGCGCCGAGAACAAGGCCGCCGGCAGGATCACCTACCTCTCCGGCTACCAGTACCAGTCGTCCGCGTCGATCCTCGAATACATCGCCGCGAGCAAACTCGGCTACTTCAAGGACCTCTGCCTCGACGTCACCCTCAAGCCCGGTACCGGCGACACCTCCCAGAACACCAAACTCCTCGCCGGCGGCCAGGCCACCGTCAGCCCCGTCGCCGAACAGGACGTCATCCAGGCCCGCGCCAACGGGATCGACATCACCGGCGTCTCCTCGTACTCCGACGCCGGCCTCGACATCCTCATGACCAACAAGGACATCACCGCCCTGACCCAGCTCGACGGCAAGACAGTCGGCCACAAGGGCTATGTGCCCGCCTCGGTCCGGGCGATGCTGGTCAAGGCCGGCGTGAAATGGGACTCGCTCAAGCTGGTCAAGGAGGGCTACGACCCCTCCGTACTGCCCCGCAGGCAGGGCGGACTCGAAGCGCTCACCGGATTCGTCTCCAACGAGCCCAACCAGCTCAAGGCGGCCGGCCACGACGTCACCGTCTGGAAGCCGGTCGACTACGACGTCCCCAGCTCGCTGGGCGCGATGGCGGTCAATCCGGCCTTCGCCAAGGCCCACCCGCACGCCGTCGAGGACATCCTGCGCGCCGCCCTGCACGCCTACGCCTACTGCTCGGCGAGCACGGCCCACATCACCGAGTGCGTCGGCTACGCGGCCGCCCTGTCGGGACCGACGTACGACAAGAAACTCAACGCGACCATCTGGAAGACCGAGACCCAGGTGGTGAAGGACAACCCGACGCCCGGCCAGCCCCTCGGCGCCGTCGACCCGAAGAACGTCACCGCGCTCGTCGCCATGCTCCACCAGTTCGCGATCGTCCCCGCCGACGTGACCGCGGACAAGGCCGCGACATGGTTCGACACGTCGTACGTCAAGAACATCTACACAGGAGGCAAGCTCGTCTGGCCGGCTCCGTAAGCGTCAGCGCCCCGTAAGCGTCAGCGCCCCGTTAGGGGCGCGGGGAACTGCGCGACCAGCCCCAACGGCGCCGCACCCGACCGACGACCCACACCGGCCCGCACCCGCAGGAAAGGCCCGCAACGTGCCCACCAAAGAGTACGGAATCTTCCTCCCCATCGGGAACGGCGGCTGGATGCTCTCCACCACCGCCCCCCACCCCGAGGCGAGCTACGCCTGGAACAGGCGTGCCGCCGTGCACGCGGAGGCCATCGGCCTCGACTTCGTGATGTCGATGGCGAAGTGGCGCGGCTTCGGCGGCAGCACCGACCACTGGGGCCGCTCCCTCGAGTCGATGACCATGATGGCCGCCCTCGCCGAGGCGACCAGCAGGGTGAAGATCTGGGCGACCCTGCACGCCAACGTCCACAACCCCGCCGTCGCCGCGAAGATGTTCGCCACCCTCCAGGACATCTCCGGCGGCCGCGCCGGCATGAACATCGTCAACGGCTCGTACGCGGGGGAGTTCGAGCAGTTCGGCCAGTGGGACCCGGACCTCGGCCACGAGGACCGCTACCGGATGACGGAACTGTGGACCGAGGCCGTCACGCGCCTGTGGACCGAGGACTCCGTCACCCTGCACACCCCGTACTTCGACCTCGTCGACTGCGAGTCCCGTCCGCATCCGGCCGTCCGCCCCACCCTCATCAACGCGGGCCGCTCCGAGGACGCCCGCCGCTTCCAGGCCCGCTACGCCGACGGCGCCTTCCTCGCCGCCGAGAGCCTCGACGAGATGCGCATGCTGTCGACGGACGTCCACGAACGGGCGGCGGCGGCCGGCCGGGTCTGCAGGACGTACTCCATGCTCACCGTCGTCCAGGACGAGACCGACGAACTCGCCGCCGAGAAGGTCAGGGCCTGGGGCGCCGGCCTGGACCGGGAGGCCCTCGCCCGGATGCGCAGCACCTGGGGCATCCCCGAGGAACAGGCCCGCGCCTGGGCCGAGGGCGCGGACGGGGAGGCCGCGTTCCAGACGCCGTACGTCGCCGGATCGGCGAGCACCGTCACCGACCACATCGAGTACATCGTGCGCGAGGCCGACCTGGACGGACTCATGCTGATCTTCCCGGAGTACGACGAGGACATGCTGCTGTTCGGCAAGACCGTGCTGCCCGAACTGCGGGCCCGGGACGAGGTGACCGCCTGATGCCCGGCACCGGCACCGGCCTGCGGGAGAGACAACTCGCCCACCTCGCCCGGCCCGGCAGCGGGCCCGCGCTGGTCGTGGTCGACGTACAGCGCGACTTCGCCGAACCTGAGCGCCTGACGGCATACGGCCTGACCGACGACTGCCGCTCGGCCCTCGACCTGGCCGTCACCCGCACCCAGCACCTCGTCCAGGCCGCGCGTGAGCACGAAGTGCCCGTCGTCTGGGTCGAGTTGGGAAGCGACCCGGCCCGGCCCTGGCGGGCCGGCAACTGGCTGCGCGGCGGCGACTACGACGCCCCCATGGGCCCGGACGAGCCGTGCGTGCTCGGCTCGCCCGGCGCCGAGTGGTTCCGGCTACGGCCCGCCGACGGCGAGACGCGGGTGGTCAAGCGCGGCTACAGCGGGTTCCTCGGCACCGACCTCGACGCGCGGCTGCGCGCGGCCGGCCGCGGCTGGCTGACCGTCGTCGGCCTGACCAGCGAGTGCTGCGTGTACGCGACCGCGCAGGACGCCGTACAGCTGGACTGGCCGGTCGTCGTCCCCCGGGACGCCACCGCCGCCTACGACCTCGACGTCAACGCCGCCGCCCTGGTGCAGCTGGAACTGAACGTCGCCGTACTCAGCGACGCCGACGAGGTCGTCGGCCTGTGGAAGCGGGGCGCCCGGTGACCGGCATGCACATCGGCTTCGACCTCTCCTTCACCCACACCGAGGGCGCCTGGGCCCGGCCCGGCTCCTGGGTCGGCACGGACTTCCCCGACGTTCGCCTGTACATGGAACTGGCCAGGACCGCCGAACGCGCGGGCGTCGGCCTGCTCTTCTTCGGCGACGGCAGCGGCGTCCCCAGCACCTGGCGCGGCAGCATCGCACCGGCCGTGGAGTGGGGCATCCAGTGGCCGCGCCACGACATGTCCCCGGTGATCGCGGCGATGTCCACGGTCACCGAACGCATCGGCTTCGGCCTGACCTACTCCTCCACCTTCATGCACCCGTTCTACGTCGCCCGGCTGCTGAACTCCCTCGACCACGTCACCGGCGGCCGTATCGCCTTCAACGTCGTCGCCTCCACCCGTGGCGCGGACGCGGCGAACTACGGCTTCGGCGAGCTGATGGACCACGACCTGCGCTACGAGCGGATGGAGGAGTTCGTCGCGGTCTGCCGGGCGCTGTGGGACTCCGTCGCCCCCGACGCGATCGTCCGCGACCGGGCCACCGGCCGCTTCGCCGACCCGGCCAAGGTGCACCCGATCGACCACCGGGGCCGCTTCTTCACGGTCAAGGGCCCGCTCGCCTCCGTGCCCGGCCCCCAGCACCATCCGCTGATCGTGCAGGCGGGCAACTCGCCCCGCGGCATCGCCGCCTCCGCCCGCTTCGCCGACCTGGTCTTCGGCTTCGGCGGCAGCCTCGCCGCCCAGCAACGGCACCGCAAACTGCTCGACGAGGCACTCCTCGCCGAGCGCCGCGACCCGGCCGGCGTCGGCATCCTGTGGGCCACCCAGGTCATCGTCGGCCGTACGACGGCGGAGGCACGGGCCCGCCGCGACGCGGCACTCTCGTTCTGGAACGAGGAGACCGTCGCCACCCACCTCTCCCACAACATGGGCTACGACCTGGCCACGCTCCCGGAGTCGTTCCGCCTCGGCGAGCTGCGGGACGCGGTCGTCGCGGCCAACGCCAGCCCGGCCGGTCTCGTCGGCTCGCTCGTCGCGGAGTTCGGCGCCGAGCACACGATGAGCCGGGCGGAGTTCCTCGCGCACGGCCGCAGCAGGGCCACCGGCCTCGACCACGGCATCGTCGGGGATCCCGGCACCGTAGCCGACGCCCTGGAGGAGAACTTCGCGGCGACCGGCTCGCGCGGCGGCTACATGTTCTCCAGCCCGCTGGCCATGCCCTCCGGCTTCGCCGACATCGCCGAACTGCTCCTCCCCGAGCTGCGCCGCCGCGGCAGCCTCGCCCCGGCCTACCCCGGCACCACGCTGCGCGAGAACCTGGCGGTGTGAGATGACCGCAGGGAGCGAGCGGCGCGACTGGCTCGCCCTCGCCGGCATCTGCGCGGGCTTCTTCATGCTGCTGCTGGACAGTACCGTCACCTCGGTCGCCCTGCCCGCGCTGATCAGCGGCCTGCACACCACCGAGACCCTCGCGATCTGGGTCAACAGCGGCTACCTCATCGCCTGTGCCGTCCCCCTGATCGTCGCGGGCCGGCTGGGCGACCGCCACGGCCACCGGCGCGTCCTCCTCCTCGGCCTCGCGGCCTTCACGCTCGGCTCGCTGCTGTGCGCGCTCGCCCCCACCGCCGGGGCCCTCATCGCCTGGCGGGTCCTCCAGGGCATCGGCGCCGCGCTGATGACCCCGCAGTGCCTCACCCTCATCAGGGCCCTGTTCCGGCCGCCCCGCCTCGCCGTCGCGCTCGGCGTGTGGGGTGCGGTCGGCGGGGCCGCGGTGGCCGCCGGCCCGCTGCTCGGCGGCCTGCTCGTCGCCGCCGGCGGCTGGCCCGCGGTGTTCTGGGTCGACGTGCCCGTGGGCATCGCGACGATGGCGGCCGTGACCGTGTTCGTCCCCGCCCTGCCCCGGCAGGGGGCCGTCATCCCCGTCTGGGCGGTCTGCGCGAACGCGGCCGGTGCCGGGGCGCTCGTCCTCGGCGTGCAGGGCACCGACGCGGCCCGCGCCGACGTGTGGGGCGTCCCGCGCTGGCTTCTCGCCGTCCTCGGCGCACTGCTCGTCACGGCCGTGGTCCGGCTCCAACGCCGTTCAGGACGGCGGGCGTTGGTCCCCGTCACCATCCTGCGCAGCCGGGGCTTCGTCACCGCGGCCTGGGGCGCCGCCGCGGCCTCCTTCTGCTCCGGCTCGGCGATGATCCCGCTGATGCTCTACCTCCAGCGGGAGCGCGGGCTCGCCCCCGGTACGGCGGCGCTCACCCTCGTACCGATGGGCGTGGTGTGCGTGCTCGGCGCCCCGCTCTCGGCCCGCCTCAACAACGGGATCGGCCCCCGTGCCGTGGCCGTCACCGGCTCCTCGGCCCTCGTCCTCTCCGTCGGCGCCTCGGCGGCACTGGTCGCGACGGACGCGCCGATCCCCGTCCTGACCGCCGCCTTCGCGGTGTACGGGGTGGCCAACTCGTTCGTCTGGTCGCCCTTCTCCATCGCCGCCGTGACCACGGTCGCCCCGGACGAGGTCGGAGCGGCCTCGGGAACCTTCAACGCCGTGAAACAACTCGGCGCGGTCCTGGGCAGCGCGGTCTGCGCCGTCCTGCTGACCGGGTTCGGCTACGCCACCACCCTCGCGGCGCTCGCCGCCGTCGGCCTGCTCACCCTCCTCGCCGCCACCCTCCTCCGAACCGACCAGCACCCCGGGGCGGGACCTCTTGGGACGAACACCGCCACCCCGCAACTACCCACAGGAGTCGCCTGATGAAGACCGACCCCACGATGACGACCCCGGCGGGCTTCACCTCGGACCCCGGCGACATACAGGGGGCCTTCTCCGCGTTCCCGTCCGGCGTCGCCGCCCTCTCCGCACGCGTCCACGGCGAACCGACCGTCATGGTCGTCTCGTCGTTCGCCGTCGGCGTCTCCCACCGTCCGCCCATGGTCTCCTTCGCCGTCCAGCACACCTCGACCACCTGGCCGACACTCGCGGACGCCCGGACCATCGGCGTCTCCGTCCTCGGCGAGGACCACAGCGGCAAGGCCCGCCAGCTCGCCTCCCGCAGCAAGGCGGGCCGCCTCGTCGGCCTCGGCACACTGGAGACGGCGTCGGGCGCCGTCTTCCTGGAGGGCGCCCCGGTCTGGCTGGAGTGCACCGTCGAGCACACCTACCCGGCCGGCGACCACGACATCATCGTGCTGCGCGTCCTCGCCCTGATGACGGACGACGACCGGAGCCCGGTGGTGTGGCACCGGCGGGAACTGAAGATGCTGGCGGGGTGAGATGTGCGACGAGCGGCCGGGAAGGTCCCCTTCTCCGGCTCTCCCACGAAGTGCCGGTGGTGGACCGTACGCTCGTCGCCATGGGGGACGAACAGCAGGCAGGACCGGACGAGGAACCGGGCGAGCCCCGCCGTCCTGGGCCGCGGCGAACCGGCCACCCGCACCACCGGCTCGGCCCACGGCATGGGGGAGCGCCCGCCGGCCGGTGGACGCCGGCGGTACCGACGCCGTAACGGCCGGACTGGCAGAGTGGGACGGCACACACGGTGAACGGGTCCCCGGGGACCGGCGGACCATGCGGAGGGTGACCATGCGTTCCTTGACCTTCGTCATCGGTACGGGACGCAGCGGCTCGACCGCGCTGTCGCGCATCCTCAACGTCCACCCGGACGTACTGAGCCTCAACGAGTTCATGGCCTCGGTGGGCGACGCCGCCTTTCCGGAAGGGAGGGTGACCGGCGCGCAGTTCTGGCAGACGCTCGTCCAGCCCGCCCCGCACTTCGAGCGGATGATCCGCAGCGGTCTGCCGCTGCCGGAGTTCCTCTACACCCGCCGCCCCGGCAGATACACGGCCAAGACCACAGGTATCCCCGCGCTCTCCCTGATGGTGCTGCCCCACCTCTCGGACGAGCCGGACGGCCTTCTCGACGAAGTGGGCGCAGCGGTGGCCCGGTGGCCCGAGCGGACCGCCGCCGAGCATCACCGGGCACTGTTCGACCTGCTGTGCGCGCGGTTCGGACGGACCGCCGTCGTGGAGCGGTCCGGCTATTCGACCGGCTGGGCGCCGGGGCTGCGGGCCGCGTTCCCGTATGCGAGGTTCGTGCACATGTTCCGGGACGGACCGGACTGCGCCCTGTCCATGAGCCGCCATCCCGGTTACCGCACGATCTCCCTGCTGCGCGAGATCAAGGCACGCGCCGGTATCGACAGCTTCGCCGAGCTGACCGAGGAGCACGTGCGCGCCCTGCCCGCGGACCTGGCTCCGCTGCTCGGTGAACGCTTCGATCCCGCCCTCGTACGCGACCGGGACATCCCCCTGCGGACGTTCGGCACCCTGTGGTCCGAACTCGTCACCGAAGGCACTCGGTTCCTTGCCCGGCTGCCCGCCGACCGGCGCAGCACGCTCTCCTACGAGAACCTGCTCGACCGTCCTGCCGAAGAGCTGACGCGCCTGGCCGAGTTCATCGGCGTCGCCCCACTGCCGCACTGGCTGCACACCGCGTCCGCGCTGCTCGACCACAGCCGACGCGGTTCCGCCCGCAGACTGCCGGTGACCGAACTCGCCGAACTGAGCGAGAGCTGCGCGCCGGGCACCCGCGTTCTGGAGGCGGTCCGCTAGACGGGTGTATGGCCCTTCAGGTAGACACGTACGGGTTCAGGGAGCCCGGCGTCGAGGGCCTCTGGGATCGGGGTCCAGCGGAGTTGTTCCGGGGGGAGCCGTGTCTCCGTGTCGGACGGGGTCTCGGTCAGCAGCTGGCACACCACGAACGAGCGTGGGTCCGACGGATCCGTACCCGCCGGTCCCAGCGGCGTTGAGCCGTCGACGAGACGGCCGGTGAGTTCGTACACCACGCGCGCCGCGGCGGCCGTCGCCGATTCGGCTGGTTCAGGAGCACCGGAGGGCAGTTCCCAGCGGTTCCGCGCGTTCACCATCAGCAGGCGTCCGTCGTACACGACGACCGCGTCCACCATGTTCCCGGCGGTCTGCTCCGACGCCATGGCCCACCCGTCCCTTCCCGCTTCGGCCGACGGCCCGGTCGGCCGCGTCAGCCCGATCCATCCTTTCCTGCCCGGACCCGCCCGACACCGTCAGCCGGTGACGATTCCCACGACGAGGTTGATGGCGGTGGCGAGGATGCCGGTGCCGAAGACGTAGGAGAGCAGTGTGTGCCGGAGTACGATCGCGCGGATCGTCGAGCTCGAGACGTCGGTGTCGGAGACCTGATAGGTCATGCCGAGGTTGTAACTGAAGTAGAAGAAGTCCCGGTACGCCGGCGGGGCGTTCGAGTTGAAGTCGATGCCGTCCGCGGACTCGTAGTACACGTAGGCGTAGCGGGCGGCGTACATCAGGTGCAGCGCGGCCCAGGCCGTGAAGACGCCGCACAGGGCGGTCGCGGCCGCGGCATGGCCGGGGTCGGGCTTGCCGCGCACGAGCAGCAGCACGATGGCGGCGAGTCCGCACAGCGCCGCCGCGACCACCACGAGTTCGTCGGTCACGGGCCGGAAGTCCTCGCGCCGCGCATTGCGGTGGGTGGCGGTGGCATCCATCGGCCACAGCACCGCCCAGCCCGCCACGACGAAGCAGAGTTCCGTGGTGGCGATCGCGGCCAGCGCCCCCAGTGCTCCGTCGACAGCCACCGCGACGGCCGTGCCGACCACGGCTCCGGCGATCGCCGCGCCGGTGAGGCGGGGCACCGCATCCAGCGGCAACGGGATCTTCATGCGTCGTCACGGTAGTCCCGCCGGTGTGTCCACGCCTCCTCTCGCGCTACGGCAGCCGCGAGTCGCCGGGGCCGGCGAGGATGGTCAGAGTGTCCTGTCGATGCGGCGGGGTGTGGATCCGTCCGGAAGGGGAGTCGGCGTCGGTGAACCCAGCGACCGCGCCGTCACCCTCGCCAGATGCCCCTCGAACACCCCCGCCGCGTCCGGCGTCAGCGTCCGCAGCGCCACCAGTGCCGTGATCACGACGTCACACAGCTCCCCCTGTACGTCCTCCCAGGTGTGGGTGACGCCCTTGCGGGGGTTCTGGCCGGTCGCCCCGATCACCGCCTGGGCGACCTCGCCGACCTCCTCCGTGAGTTTGAGCATGCGCAGGACGAGGCCGGTGTCGCCGCCGTGCGCACGGTTGGCGTCCAGCCAGGTCCAGAGGTCGTCGATGGCGGCCCACAGGTCGGCCGTGGGCGGTGTCCGCTGTCCCGTCATGGCCCGTAGCCTGCCCCACCCGCACAGACGGCTACCCCTCGAACAGCGTCCCCTGCTCGCCCTCCTCCGCCCGCCGCACCCGCCGGTTCCGCGCGCCGATCACCACGGCCGTCACCGCCGCCGTCACACCCAGCGCCGCCGGGACCATCCAGCCCCGGTCGAAGACATGCCCGAACGCGTGGTCCAGGGAGAGCCGGCCGGGCCCCGCGACGGCCAGACCCGAGGCGGTCAGGCCCAGGGTCGCCGCGTACTCGTACCCGCCCCCCTGGGCGAAGAAGCCGTTCGGCATGTGCAGGGCGGTCGCGCCCGCCATCGCCCCGGCCGCCGCGGCCCCCGCCGCCGGGGTCGCCAGGCCCAGCGCCAGCAACGTCCCGCCGCCCGCCTCCGCCAGCCCCGCCGCCAGCGCGCTCTGCCTTCCCGGCACGTACCCGACCGACTCCATGAACCGGCCCGTGCCCTCGATCCCGCCCCCGCCGAACCAGCCGAACAGCTTCTGTGCGCCGTGCGCCGCCAGCACCCCGCCGGTGCCCAGCCGGAGCAGCAGCAGGCCCACGTCACGTCGGTCGTAGCAGGTCACGGGTGCTCCCATCGGCGGCAGCGGATCACGGGTCTCCACCGTCGCACCCGGGACACCCGGTCGGCCCGTCCTCGCCGCCGTTCGGGTGGCGGGCCGCCGGGACCGATGTGACG
Source organism: Streptomyces sp. NPDC058464 (assembly GCF_042721035.1). Taxonomy (NCBI): domain Bacteria; kingdom Bacillati; phylum Actinomycetota; class Actinomycetes; order Kitasatosporales; family Streptomycetaceae; genus Streptomyces; species Streptomyces sp. NPDC058464. The sequence goes on along the minus strand of NZ_JBHXMA010000022.1, from coordinate 26,388 downwards.
CTGACTGACATGACGATCAAGACAGCCAAGCTCCGCGACCCCGCCGTCCGGGCCTTCGTCACCGCCGTCAACGCCAGCGACCGGGACAGCTTCCGCAGGATCCTCACCGACGACGCGACGATGGCCGACGACGGCTCCGACCGGAACCTCGACGACTGGATCGACCGGGAGATCTTCTCCTCCAACGGCCACCTGGACGTCGACAACGAGTCCAACGGCGGCCGCTCCCTGCTCGCCCACTACCGCAACGACACCTGGGGCGAGATGGTCACCCGCTGGGACTTCACGGTCGAGGACGACGGCCGCATCTCCCGCTTCGAGACCGGGCAGGCGTAGCGCGAGGGCAGCGCAAGGGCAGCGCAAGGGCAGCGCGAGGGCAGCGGGCCCGGTAAGTGCCTTGCCTTGGTGTGCACTTCAACTCCTAGCGTCTCGGGCATGGAAACCGACAGCACCACCAGGACCCTGGGACGTTCCGGCATCCGAGTCAGCGCGCTCGGCTTCGGCTGCTGGGCCATCGGAGGCGAGTGGCAGGACGCCACCGGGCAGCCGCTCGGCTGGGGCAAGGTCGACGACGAGGAGTCCGTACGGGCGGTCCACCGCGCCCTCGACCTCGGCGTGACGTTCTTCGACACCGCCGACACCTATGGCGCCGGCCACAGCGAGCGCGTCCTCGGCCGGGCCCTCGGCAAGCGGCGCGACGACGTGGTCGTCGCCACCAAGTGGGGCAACGTCTTCGACGAGGGGAGCCGTACGCTCACCGGCAGCGACGACTCCCCGGCCCACGTCCGCCGCGCCCTCACCGCCTCCCTGCGGCGCCTCGGCACCGACCACGTGGACCTCTACCAGTTCCACCTCTCCGACGCCGACCCGGTCCGTGCCGCCGAACTCCGGGACGTCTGCGAGGAGTTGGTCACCGAGGGGCTGATCCGGGCCTACGGCTGGAGCACCGACGACCCCGCTCGTGCCGCCGTCTTCGCCGAGGGACCGCACTGCACGGCCGTGCAGCACACCCTCAACGTGCTCCAGGACGCTCCGCAACTCATCGCGCTGGCCGAGGAGTCGGGGCTCGCCGCCGTCAACCGCAGCCCGCTCGCCATGGGGCTGCTCGGCGGGCGGCGGGCGGGTGCCGCCGAGGGCGACATCCGCAGCAGGCCGCCGGCCTGGCTGCCCGGGTTCGGGGACGGCGACGGCGCCGACCCCGCGTGGGTCGAGCGGATCGAGGCCCTGCGCGAGATCCTCACCAGCGGCGGGCGGACCCTCGCCCAGGGTGCCCTCGGCTGGATCTGGGCCCGCAGTCCGCGTACGGTCCCGATCTCGGGCTTCCGGTCCGTCGCCCAGGCCGAGCAGAACGCCGGCGCGATCGCGAAGGGGCCGCTCACCGCCGAGCAGATGGCCGAGATCGACCGTCTCCTCGGGCGGTGAGCGGCCCCGGCCGCCCACTGATCGCGGTCAGCAGCCCTGACCGTAGCTCTGACCGCGGTCAGTAGCCCTGGCCGCCCCCGTACTGCTGCTGCACGTACGGCTGCTGGTCGTAGCCCTGCTGCGGACCGCCGTACGCCGCCGCCTGCTGCCGGCCGTCACCGGCCGCCGCCTGCTGCGCGTACCGCTGTCCGCCGCCCTGCTCGGTGAGGGTGATCTGGCCGGCCTTGATGGTGGCCAGACGCGGGGCACGGCGCGCGATGGAGGAGTCGTGGGTGACCATGATGAAGGTCAGACCGTACTCGTGCCACAGGCCCTCCAGCAGGGCCATGATGTCGTCGCGGGTGCCCTCGTCGAGGTTGCCGGTCGGCTCGTCGGCGAGCAGTACCTTCGGCTTCTTCACCAGCGCGCGGGCGATCGCGACGCGCTGCTGCTGGCCGCCGGACAGCTCGGAGGGGGCGTGCGTGAGGCGCTCGCCCAGGCCCACCGAGCGCAGGGCCTCCGCCGCCCGCTCGCGACGGTCCGCCGGCTTGATGCCGAGCGGGACGAGGGCCGTCTCGACGTTCTCCTGGGCGGTGAGCGTCGGGATGAGGTTGAACGACTGGAAGATGATGCCGATCTTCTCGGCGCGCAGCCGGGTCAGCTTGGTCTCGCTGATCCGGGCGAGGTCGACGCCGTCCAGTTCGACGCTGCCCTCGGTCGGGCGGTCCAGGCCGCCGATCATCTGGAGCAGGGTCGACTTGCCGCCGCCGGTCGGGCCCTGGATGACGAGCTGGTCGCCGTCCTCGATGGTCAGGTCGACGCCGCGCAGCGCCTCGACCGTCTCCTTGCCCCGCGTGTAGCGCTTGGTGACTCCGGTGAGTCTGTACATGGGTTCTCCACTGGGTGCTGTAAGGGGTGGGGGCGCCGCCTCCCGGGGGGAGTGGAAGCGGCGCCCCGGCTTGGAGGGAGGGGCGGGGGAGTTACGCGACGCTGCGCAGGGCGTCGGCCGGGCGCATCCGGGAGGCGCGCCAGCCGCCCATCGCGCCGGCGATCAGACCGCCGGTGACCGCGAGGCCGACCGCGAGGGCGATGGTGGTCAGGGAGACGGGCGCGGACAGCGCGATCTCCAGGGTGTTCTGGGAGGCCTGCTGGCCGGGGCCGCCGCCACCGCCCGGGCCGCCGGCACCGCCGCCGGTGCTGCCCAGCTGGGCGGTGAGCTTCGGGCTGATCGCGGTGACCGCGTAGGCCGCGCCGACGCCGAGGGCGATGCCGAGGGCGCCGCCGATCAGGCCGTTGACCATGGACTCGCCGACGACCTGCCGGGTCACGTTGCGCGAGGGCCAGCCGAGCGCCTTCAGGGTGCCGAACTCACGCACCCGGCGGGACACCGCGGACGAGGTCAGCAGGGCCGCCACCAGGAAGGCCGCCGCGAGGACCGCGATGGACAGCCACTTGCCGACGCTGGTCGCCAGGCTGGAGGCGGTGGAGAGGGAGCCGGAGACGGTGGACGCCAGGTCGGCGGAGGTGGTGACCGTCGTACCGGAGATGTTGGCGGTGATCGCCTTCTTCACGGCGGTGATCTGCTTGGAGTCGGTCGCCTTGACGTAGATCGTGGTGACCTGGTTCTTGGCGTCGCCGAGGGTCTGGGCGACCTTCAGCGGGACGAACACGTCGGTGTCGGACTCGCTGCTGTCCGGGGTCGCGATGCCGATGACCGTGAACTTGGTGCTGGAGATCTTGAAGGTCGAGCCGACCTTGTACTTCTTCTCCTTGGCGTACGACTTGCTGACCACCGCGACCTTCGAGCTGGTCTGCGCGGAGGTGAAGGTCTTGCCCGAGGTGACCTTCATGGTGGAGAGGGGGCCGAGGCCCTGGTGGGCCACGTCGACGCCGACCACGGAGTAGCTGTTGACGTTGAAGTTGGCGCCGCCGCCCTGGACCTGCGGCGCACCGCCCGAGCTGCTGCTGCTGCCGCTGCCGCCCGGCTGGCCCTGGCCGCTGCTGCTACTGCTGCTGCCGCTGGTGGAGGACTTCGCCTTGCCCTGGGTGAAGGAGCCGTCGACCTTGGTGACGTTCAGGGAGAGCGCTCCGACCGCGCTCTCCACGCCCGTCTGGTCGGCGACCTTGGTGACCAGGGAGGACTTCAGGGCCTGACCGCCCTGAGTCTGCACCCGGTCCGAACTCTGCGTGGAGCTGCTGCTGGACTTGGCGTCGAACTTGAAGTTCGGGCCGCCGGAGCTGCCCGAGGTCGGCGCGGTACGGGCCTTGGTGACCGTCATGTCGGTACCGAGGCCGTAGAGCGACTTGAGGACCTTGTCCTGCGCCTGAGTCATGCCGGCCGACACCGAGTTGACCGTGATGACCAGCGCGATACCGAGCGCCAGACCCAGAGCGATGACCAGGGCCGCCTTCTTTCTGCGGCCAAGCTCGCGCTTGAGATAGATGCCAAACATCCCGTTCCTCGAAGGTTCTTGGCGCCCGCTGTGGACGCGAGCTCAAGCTAGGGAGAAACCTTTGAGCAGCCCTGGGTAAAACATGTGTCAGAGCTGAGAAACGGCGAGGTCTTAGCAAACTTTCATAAGACAGCAAATTCCTGGGCGGGCGAGGGGGTACTGCCAGGTAGCTCCTGTGGCCTGCGGTGTACGGTCCCGGGATGCGCGATTCCTCTCGGCTGACCCGGCGTGCCGCCCTCGGACTGACGGCCGCTGCTCTTCCCCTGTCCGCGGCGGCCTCCGCCTCGGCCGCCACCGCTTCGGCCACCGCTTCGGCCACCGCTTCGGCCACTGCTTCGGCCGCCGCCACGGCTGCCGTCGTCATAGGCGGCGAGCGGCTGGCCCGCGGCGGCATACAGGTGCGCGGCGCCACCGGCCTGCCCAAGAAGATCACCGCCCGCGCCTGGCTGCTCGCCGACTGCGACAGCGGAGAGGTGCTCGCCTCGTACAACGCGCACCGGCGGCTGGCGCCCGCCTCCACCCTGAAGATGCTGTTCGCGGACACCGTGCTGAAGAAGTTCGAGCGGACCGAGCGCTACAAGGTCAAGGACTCCGACATCTCCGACGTCCCGGCCGGCTCCAGCCTGGTCGGCATCAAGCCCGGCCTCACCTACACCGTCGAGCAGCTGTGGCAGGGCGTCTTCCTGCGCTCCGGCAACGACGCCGTGCACGTGCTCTCCCACATGAACGGCGGGATCGCGAGGACCGTCGCCGAGATGCAGGCGAAGGCGGCCGACCTGCAGGCCCTCGACACCCATGTGGTCAGCCCCGACGGCTTCGACCACAAGGGCCAGCTGTCGTCGGCGTACGACCTGACCCTCTTCGCCCGGCACGGGCTGAAGGACGACGACTTCCGCGGCTACTGCGGTACGCGGACCGCGAACTTCCCGGCGGGCGGCAAGAAGACCTTCCAGATCCAGAACACCGACCGCCTGCTCACCGGAGCCTGGGGGCTCGACGTCTACAAGGGCCTGTTCGGCGTGAAGAACGGCTACACCAGTCACGCCGGCAACACCTTCACCGGCGGTGCCACCCGGGGCGGGCGCACTCTCCTGGTCACCGTGATGCACCCGGACCCCGGCACCAACGCCGTGTACGAGCAGACCGCCGCGCTGCTCGACTGGGGCTTCGGGAAGGGGAGTTCGGCGCAGTCGGTGGGCCTGCTGGTGGATCCGCTGAGCGAGGGCGGGGCGAGCGCGAGTCCGTCGCCGTCGAAGGGCAAGGGGGCCGCGGGGGCGGCCGGTTCGGAGGCTGCGGCCGGTTCCGGGTCCTCCGGGCCGTCGCCGTGGCCGCTCGCGGGGGGTGCGGCCGGAGCGTTCGCGCTGCTGGGCGCGGGGACGTGGGCGCTGCGTCGGCGGCGGCGGCGGGCGACTGGTGCGGCGGCCGGTCCCGACTCGGGTGACACGCCGGCCGGCTGACGTCACGCGGCAGCCGCCCCACCCACCGGTGCGTACCCGCGGTCCCTCGCGGGTCCACCCCCACCCCGGTCCGGTGGAACGGCTGCCGCCTCCCCCCTCGGTGTGGCCGGCGGTCTGCGGAATGCCAGAGCCCCAACTGTGAAGTTCTGGTGGAGGAGAGTCGAGCATAGGCCCGTTACCGGGCGCAATACCGCGGAAGTCTGAATTCCGGTTGTGCAGGTTGTGGATTGTCCGACTGAACGGCGGTTCAGCCCCGGCCCACGTACGGCATCGCCGTCGCCAGCACCGTCGCGAACTGCACGTTCGCCGCCAACGGCAGCTCCGCCATGTGCCGCACGGTCCGCGCCACGTCGGCCACGTCCATCACGGGTTCCGGGGCGATCTCCCCGTTCGCCTGCAACGCGCCGGTCTGCATCCGGGCCGTCATGTCCGTCGCCGCGTTGCCGATGTCGATCTGCCCGACCGCGATCCCGTACGGCCGCCCGTCGAGGGACAGCGACTTGGTCAGTCCCGTGAGCGCGTGTTTGGTCGCGGTGTAGGCGACGGAGTGCGGGCGGGGCGTGTGCGCCGAGACGGATCCGTTGTTGATGATCCGCCCGCCCTGCGGCTCCTGCTCCTTCATCTGCCGGAACGCCGCCTGCGCGCACAGGAACGCCCCGTTGAGGTTGGTGTCCACGACGTGCCGCCACGCCTCGTACGGCAGGTCCTCCACGGCCACCCCGCCGGGCCCGGACGTCCCCGCGTTGTTGAACAGCAGGTCCACCCGTCCGAACCGGTCCACGGCCGCCGCGAACAGCGCGGTCACGTCGTCGGGTTGTGAGACGTCGGTCCGTACGGCGACCGAGGCGCCCTCGGGCACCAGCGCGGCCGTCTCCTCCAGCGCCGCCGGGCGCCGGCCGGCCAGCGCCACCGACCAGCCGGCCCGCAGCAGTTCCACGGCCACGGCCCGGCCGATACCGGAGCCGGCGCCGGTGACCACGGCGGTCTTTGGTTGTTTGGTGTTCATGGGGTCGCAGCGTAGGCGCTCCGCTGGGGAGGGCCGCGTTGCGTCGTTGGTCGGGTGCGGCGCCGTTGGGGCTGGTCGCGCAGTTCCCCGCGCCCCTGACGGGGCGCTTCACTTCGGGGCGCTTCTACGGCGGGGGGCTTTACGCCTCGTTCGGGTAGCGCACGCCGATCTGGTCGCGGAGGGTGTCGAGGGTGCGCATGACCGCGAGGGTGCCGGCGAGTGGGACGAGGGGGGATTCGGTCTCGCCGGCCCGCAGGGCGCGCATGACCTCGCGGGCCTCGTGGCGGAGTGTGTTGCGCGGTCCGTCGGCCGGGTCCAGGGAGAACTCCTGCGGGGTGTGGCCGTCGCGGTGCAGCACGAAGCGTTCGGGGTTGAAGAAGCCGTCCGGGATGTCGATGCGGCCGCGTGAACCGGTGACCGAGGCGGTGGTGCCGGTGCCGCCGACGATGGAGCAGTGCACCGATGCGAGAGCGCCGCTCTCCCAGGAGAGCAGTGCACCCGTCTGGAGATCGACGCCCTCGTCCGAGAGCACCGCTCGCGCCGACATCCCGTCCGGCTCGCCGAGCAGCAGATGGGCGAACGACACCGGGTACACCCCCAGGTCGAGCAGCGCGCCCCCGGCCAGCGCCGGGTCCCGCAGCCGGTGCGCCGGCGGGAACGGGCCCTCCAGGCCGAAGTCCGCCTGCACCGTCCGCACCTCGCCGATCGCCCCGTCCGCGACCAGTGCCGTCAGCCGCCGCACCAGCGGGTTGCAGTACATCCACATCGCCTCCATCAGGAAGCGGTCGTGCTCCTTCGCCAGCGCGACGAGTTCCCCGGCCTCACGGCTGTTGACCGTGAACGCCTTCTCGCACAGCACGTTGCGCCCGGCCTCCAGGCACAGCCCCGCGGCCGCCCGGTGCGCCGAGTGCGGAGTGGCGACGTACACGATGTCGACGTCCTCGTCCCGGGCCAGCGACTCCCAGTCGCCGTACGCCCGCCCGATGCCGAACCGCTCCGCGAACCCCGCCGCCGACTCCGCGGACCGCGAGGCCACCGCCACGATCTCCGCGTCGGGCAGGTCCACCAGATCCGCCGCGAACGAGGCCGCGATCCCGCCCGTCGCCAGGATCCCCCACCGCACGCTCTGCTCACCCATCCCGGCCGCCCGCCCTCGCTCGTGTGTTTCCCGGCAGTCTGTACGAGCTGAGAGCATATGCGGGGGCCGCCGCGGGACCGACGAAGAGAGGGGTCGAGCAGCGCCCCCGAAGGGGCGCGGGGTTGCATCTGATATGCGGCTCCGCCGCGTGGGCGCGACCAGCCACAACGGCGCCGCAGTCGACAGACGGCGCACCACGAGACCTGCGAGATCTCAGGAAGACGGGGGACACATGCCCGAGCAGCCGGCGCCGCCGAGACCGGACGCCCAGGACACCGCCGTACCCGCCGTACCCGCCGTACCCGCGCCGCACGGCCCCGCCGTCGCCGCCGGTCCCGCCGCCCGCCGTACCGGCTTCCTGCTGGTCCTGGTCCTCGGCGGGCTCACCGCGACGCCCCCGCTGGCGATGGACATGTACCTCCCCTCCCTGCCGGAGGTCACCCGCTCCCTCGGCGCCCCCGCCGCGACCGTCCAGCTCACCCTCACCGCCTGCCTCGCCGGCATGGCCCTCGGCCAGCTGGCCGTCGGCCCGATGAGCGACCGCTGGGGCCGCCGTCGCCCGCTGCTGGCCGGCCTCGCCTGCTACGTCGTCGCCACCGCCCTGTGCGCCGTCGCGCCGGACGTCGGGACCCTGGTCGCCTTCCGGCTGGTCCAGGGTCTCGCGGGCGCGGCCGGCATCGTGATCGCGCGGGCCGTCGTACGCGACCTCTACGACGGGGTCGCCATGGCCCGCTTCTTCTCCACCCTGATGCTGGTCTCGGGGGTCGCCCCGGTCGTCGCCCCGCTGATCGGCGGGCAGATCCTGCGGGTGACGGACTGGCGGGGCGTCTTCGTCGTCCTCACGGTCGTCGGAGCGCTGCTCGCGGCGCTGGTCTGGATACGGCTCCCGGAGACCCTGCCGCCGGCCCGCCGGCACGCCGGGGGAGCGGCCGCCGCCGTCCGCGCCATGCGCACCCTCCTCGCCGACCTGCCCTTCACCGGCTACATGCTCGCCGGCGGCTTCGCCTTCGCCGCGCTGTTCGCGTATATCGCTGCCTCGCCCTTCGTCATTCAGGAAATCTACGGCGCCTCTCCGCAGACCTTCTCCCTCCTCTTCGGCCTCAACTCGGTCGGGCTGGTGATCGCCGGGCAGGTCAACGGGAAGGTGCTGGTCGGCCGGGTCAGCCTGGACAAGGTGCTGGGCGCGGGCCTGGTGGTGACCGTCCTCGCCGCGACCGCGCTGCTGCTGATGGCGAGCGGTGCCCTCGGCCCGGTCGGGCTCGCCCCGGTCGCCGCCGCCCTCTTCGTCCTGATGTCCGCGATGGGCCTCACCCTCCCCAACGCCCAGTCCCTCGCCCTGCTGCGCACCCGGCACGCCGCCGGGTCCGCGTCCGCGCTGCTCGGGACGTCCTCGTTCCTCGTCGGCGCGGTCGCCTCGCCACTGGTCGGGATCGCCGGGGAGAGAACCGCCGTGCCCATGGCGATCGTCCAACTGGCGGGGGCACTGGTGGCGCTGGCCTGCTTCGTGGGAATGTGCCGTCCCTGGGCAGCACGTGGGAACGCCCGTGCGACGTCGAGAGAGGGGGAGGAGAGCTGAGCGCACCGAGACTGCGCGTCGACACACCGGAACGGGCCGGTCTCGACCCCGCGGAACTCAGACACCTCGTCCGCGAGGTGCGCGGCCTCACCACCGGTGAGCGGCCCTGGGCGGCCGGGGCCGTCGTGGTCGCCGGACGCGGACCCGTGATCGCCGTGCAGGAGGCGACCGGCTGGGCCGTGCGCTGCTCCGCGTACGACCCCGCGACCGACGCCGGTGTCGAACTCCTGCCCGCCGCCCGGGTCCCGACGACCGTCGGCACCCCCTTCGACCTCGCCTCCCTCACCAAGCTCTTCACCGCGGTCGCCGCCGTGCAGCAGCTGGAGCGCGGCACCCTCGGCATCGACGCCCGCGTCGGCGCCTACCTCCCCGACTTCCACGGCGCCGCCGCGCACGGCATCACCGTCCGCCAGCTCCTCACCCACACCTCGGGCCTGCGCCCCGAACTCCCGCTGTACGACTGCCCCGACGACGCGGCCCGCCTCGACCTGCTCCGCGCGGAGGCCCCGAGCAGCGCACCCGGCGCCTACCGCTACTCCGACCTCAACCTGCTCCTCCTCCAGCACGTCCTGGAGCGGATCACCGGCCGCCCCCTCGACGTCCTGGTCCGCGACGGCATCACCCGTCCGCTCGGCATGACCGCCACCGACTTCGGCCCCTGCCCCGGAGCGGCGGCCACCGAGGACCAGCGGCGGCCGTGGGCCAAGGCGGACCGGGGGATGCTGCGGGGCGTCGTGCACGACGAGAACGCCTGGGCGCTGGGCGGGGTGGCCGGGCACGCCGGCCTCTTCTCCACCGCCCGGGACCTGGCGATCTTCTGCCGCGCCCTGCTCTCGGGCGGCGCGTACGGCCCCGCACGCGTCCTCGGCCCCGACTTCGTGGACCTGCTGCTGGCCCCGCCCGGCCTGGGCTTCCTGGTGGACCAGCCGTGGTTCATGGGCGAACTGGCGGGACACGGTGCGGCGGGCCACACCGGCTTCACCGGGACGAGCCTGGTGCTGGACCGGGCGACGGACACCTTCCTGGTGCTGCTGGCCAACACCGTGCATCCGCGCCGCCGCCCCGGCGACAGCGCCCCGCGGGCGGCCGCGGCGACCCGCCTCGCCAGGGCTGTCCATACAATCGCCGGGTGAGTCACCCCACCCATCCCGTGGCCCCGGCCGACCGGCTGCGCGCCACCCTCTCCGACCTCCTCGACGGGCTGCCCCCGAAGCGGGCCGCCGGAGCCGTCGAGCGGCTGATCGCCAACTACCGCGGGGCCACCCCGACCGACGCGCCGATCCTGCGGGACCGGGCGGACGTGGTGGCGTACGCGGCGTACCGGATGCCGGCGACCTTCGAGGCGGTACGGTCCGCGCTGGCGGCGTTCGCCGACGCGGTGCCGGAGGGCTGGGCGCCCGGGAGCCATGTGGACGTCGGCGGCGGGACGGGCGCGGCGACCTGGGCGGTGACCGACACCTGGGACGGCGCACGGCCGGTGACGGTCCTCGACTGGGCCGAGCCGGCGCTGGCCCTCGGCCGGGAGATCGCCGCGGCGAACCCGGCCCTGCGGGACGCGAAGTGGCAGCGCTCTCGGATCGGAGCGACGCTCACCATCGAGAGCACTGATCTCGTCACGGTGTCGTACGTCCTCAACGAACTCGACGAGACCGGCCGCGCCGCCCTCGTCGACGCCGCCGCGGCCGCCGCGCAGGCCGTCGTCCTCGTCGAGGCCGGCACGCCCGCCGGCTACGCCCGGATCATCGAGGCCCGGGACCGCCTGATCGCCGCCGGCTTCCACGTCGCCGCCCCCTGCCCGCACAGCGCCGCCTGCCCGATCGTCCCCGGCACGGACTGGTGCCACTTCTCGGCCCGGGTCAGCCGCTCCTCCCTGCACCGCCAGGTCAAGGGCGGATCACTGCCCTACGAGGATGAGAAGTTCAGCTACGTGGCCGCCACCCGCTTCCCGCCCGCCCCGGCACCGGCCCGGGTGGTCCGCCGCCCCCAGATCCGCAAGGGCCAGGTCCTGCTCGACCTGTGCGAGACCGACGAACAGCTCCGCCGCACGACGGTCACCAAACGCCACGGCGACCTGTACAAGGCGGCCCGGGACGCGGACTGGGGAGACGCCTGGCCGCCCGGGTGACACAGCTCTCGTACCCCCCGCTTCATGCCCAGACAGGGCCATAAGGCATCCTGGCCGGACCACAGCGAGGCGAGGCGATAGATGAGCGCGACGTTCGGCGGCCCCAGCGGCCGGCAGGGCAGACTCTCCCGGTGGCTCCGCGGACGCCGTCCGAAGGAGGCGGCCGCCGCAGGCGACGCGGGCCGTACGGACCTGCTGCTCGCCGCCGCCGCGGCGGGCCTCCCACTGGCCCCCGCCGCGCACCCCGCGCCCGGCTACGGCTGTTCCTGCGACCGCGTCGGCTGTCCCACCCCGGCCCGGCACCCGGTGTCGTTCGCGTGGCAGACGCAGTCCACCACCGACCGCGCCCAGATCGAGCGCTGGGCCCGGCACCAGCCGCAGGCCAACTTCATCACCGCGACCGGCATGACCCACGACGTCCTGGACGTCCCCCTGGAGGCCGGCCGGCAGGCCCTGGAGCGGCTGCTCGCGAACGGCGTCGAGGTCGGCCCGGTCGCCGGGAGCGACGACGGACGCCTGCTCTTCTTCACCCTCACCCGCGGCACCCCCGAGGACGAGGACGAGTGGTGGCCGTGCGAGCTGGACTGCCGCCCCGAGACCATGGACGAGCACCCGGGCCTGCGCTGGCACTGCCGGGGCTCCTACGTCCTCGTACCGCCCGCCCGGCTGCCCGGCGACGACGACCGCCGGGTGCACTGGGTACGCGGCCCCGAGCACGCGCTCCCCGACCCGCTGAGCCTGCTGGAGATCCTCACGGATGCCTGCGGCCGGCACGCCGAAGAGGGGAGCGATCAGGTGGCCGCCGCCTGGCCGCTGCGGGGCTGAGCCCTGCGCTGGAAGCACCAGGTTGGGTGATGCCGGCACGTCGGTCGGCTGCGGCGGCGTGGGGGCTGGTCGCGCAGTTCCCCGCGCCCCTGTCGGGGCGCTGTTCGGGGGGCGCTGTTCAGGAACCCTGTGCCGAGGTCAGGCCCTGGATGCGCCCCAGCACCGAGATCTTTCCGGTGCCCGCCGGGTCCAGGGCGACCTGGTTGGAGACGAACTGCATCGTCAGCGACTGCTTGATCTCGCCCTTGGTGAGCGCCTTGACGTCCTGGTTCGGGGTCGGTACGGAGGTGCCGGCGGCCGCGGTCTGCTTGGCGTAGTAGCGGGTGGTGAAGAACACCATCGCCCCGCCGTCGGCGGTCCGCAGCGCGAGCGGCGCGTAGTCGCCGTTGGTCAGCGGCTCGTCGATGTACTGGGTGGCGAGGCCCGGCTTGGTGGACTTCTCGCGGTCCGTGCGCCAGCCGCTGGTGTGCGCGCCGTCCGCGAAGACGGTGCCGCCGCTCTTCAGGTACGTGGCGTAGTCCTGGCTCAGGTCGCCCGGGGAGGCGGCGAGCTGGGCGCTGTTCGCCGGGACGGCCTCGGCCCAGCCGTCCTTGTCGGTGGTGAACTTCGGTACGGCGTCCGGCGCGACCAGCGTCAGATACGCCACCTGGAACGGCGCGGAGAGGCTGTTGCGGGTGAAGACCAGCAGCCAGCGTTCGTCGCCGCCCTTGTTGCCGTGCGCGTTCGCGACGAACCAGCGCGGCCAGCCGGCCTTCTTCGGGATGGTGTACGTGACGTCGTCGAACTCCAGTGGCGAGTGGCCGGAGTTGCCGCCCGGGCTGTTGACGTGCCCGGCCTTCAGGCGTGCGGAGTCGATGTCGGCGAGGGCGCCGGTCGTGTAGTCCGCGTCCAGGGAGCTGTCGAAGGCCTTGTCGGCCTTGTTGTAGGCGTCCGTGAACTGCCGCAGCGCCTTGGCGGCTTCGGCGCGGGTGGTGGCGGGGAGCACCTCGCGCTCCCCGTGCACCACCACGCAGCCGCTCGCCGTCAGTGACAGGGCGGTCAGCGAGACCGCCAGGAGCGCGTTCCGATCACGCCTGCGGAGCCTGCGGCGCCGTAGCGGACCGCGATCCCTGGTCGCCAGGTGCGTCATCAGGTGCCGTGCCATCAGGTGCCTTCACCTTCCCCTTCCCGGAGCCGAACCCTACCGGGGCGAAGAAGAGTGCGAGCGTGGGGACCAGGTACAGCAGCCACACCGTGACCTGGAGCACGGTCGGGTCCGGCTGGAAGTTGAAGACGCCCTTCAGCAGCGTCCCGTACCAGCTGTCCGGCGGGATGGCGCCGCTGATGTCGAAGGCCTGGTCGGTCAGGCCCGGGATCCAGTCGGCCTCCTGGAGGTCGTGGAAGCCGTAGGCCAGCACGCCCGCCGCGACCACGACCAGCATGCCGCCGGTCCAGGTGAAGAACTTGGCGAGGTTGATCCGCAGGGCGCCCCGGTAGAACAGCCAGCCGAGGAACACCGCGGTGGCCAGGCCGAGCGCGACGCCGATCAGCGGGCGCGGGGTGCCGTCGCTGGCCGCGTGCACGGAGGCCCACACGAACAGCGCGGTCTCAAGGCCCTCCCGGCCGACGGCCAGGAAGGCGGTGGCGACCAGTGCGCCCGTGCCCATCGCGAGGGCCGCGTCCAGCTTGCCGTGCAGCTCCGCCTTCAGGTGCCGGGCGGTGCGCCGCATCCAGAACACCATCCACGTCACCAGGCCCACCGCGACGATCGACAGCGACCCGCCGAGCGCCTCCTGCGCCTGGAACGTCAGCTCCTGGGAGCCGAATTCGAGCGCGCACCCGAAGCCCATGGCGATCAGCACCGCCACCGCGATGCCGATCCAGATCGGCTTCAGGGCGTCCGTGCGGCCGGTCTTGACCAGGTAGGCGATGAGGATGCAGACGACGAGCGACGCCTCAAGGCCTTCCCGCAGCCCGATCAGGTAGTTGGAGAACACGGATCACGCCCCCTTGGAGGACTCGGAGGACTCGGCGGACTCGGCGGATTTGGAGGACTCGGACGATTCGGAGAACAGCGTCCGGCCCCACCAGTCGTCCTTGTCCCGGACGCCGGGCGGGACCGCGAAGACCGCCGAACCCACGTGCTGGATGTACTCGTTGAGCGCGTCGGACGCCGACAGCCTGCGCTGCAGCGGGATGAACCCCTTGCGGACGTCACGCATGTAGGCCAGGAAGAACAGCCCGGCGTCGAGCCGCCCGAGCCCGTCCGTCCCGTCGGTGAAGGAGTAGCCCCGGCGCAGGATGGTGATCCCGCCGTTGGAGTCCGGGTGCGCGAGCCGCACATGGGCATCGGGCTTCATGGCCTTCAGGAACGGCGCGTCGTGCTCCTTGGCCTTGCCGACCGGGGCGCCCTCGCCCTTGTCCCGCCCGAAGACGTCCTCCTGCTCCTGGAGCGAGGTCCGGTCCCAGGTCTCGATGTTCATGCGGATCCGGCGGGCGACGAGGTACGACCCCCCGCTCATCCACCCCGTCCCGTCCCCGTCCCCGGCCCACACGAACTTCTTCAGGCGGTCGGTCTCGGTCCCCGCGATGTTGCGGGTGCCGTCCTTGAACCCCATGAGATTGCGCGGGGTCTGGGCGTCCGGGGTCGTCGACGAGGTCTTCCCGAAGCCGAGCTGGGACCACCGGATGGCGACCTTGCCGAAGCCGATCCGGGCGAGGTTGCGGATGGCGTGCACGGCGACCTGCGGATCGTCGGCGCAGGCCTGGACGCAGAGGTCGCCGCCGGTACGGGACGAGTCGAGGTTGTCCCCGGGGAACCCGGGCAGGTCGACGAGCGCGGCCGGCCGCTGCCCGCCGAGCCCGAACTTCTCGAAGAAGGACGGTCCGAAGCCGATCGTCAGCGTCAGCCGGGACGGCTTGAGCCCGAGGGCCTCACCGGTGTCGTCCGGCGGTGCCTCGGCGAGCCCGCCGTACGCGCCCTCGCCGACCGCCTTGCCCGCGGTCATCCGCCGGGCCGCGGCCGTCCAGTCCTTCAGCAGCTGGACGAACTCGTCCCGGTCGTCGGTCTTCACGTCGAACGCGGCGAAGTGCAGCCGGTCCTGGACGGGCGTGGCGATCCCGGCCTGGTGGGCACCGTGGAACGGGACGGCGGCACCGGTGTCGGCGGCGACCGGGTCGACGTCGTCGCCGACCTCGGTCATCGCCACCGCGCCCCCGGCCACGGCGGCCCCGAGCGCGAGCCCGGCCCCGCCCCACCCGATCAGCGCCCGACGCGACGGATTGGCTTTCTCGCTCATTCCCCGCCCCCTACTTGACCACGGCCGCGGCGAGCTTGGACAGCGGTTCCGCGAGGGCGTTGACCGCGTCCGACAGCTCCTTGCGCTGCGCCTCGGTGACGGCGTCGTACGAGACGAAGCCGTCGGAGGTCTTGTCCGTGCGGTACTTGTCGAGCAGCGTGTCCAGCGCGGCGAACTGCTTGTCGAGTTCGGCGGTGAGGGCCGCGTCGTTCTTCTGGGCGACCGGCTTGAGCAGCTCGTACGCCTTCTGCGCGCCGTCGACGTTGGCCTTGAAGTCGCTCAGGTCGGTGTGGGAGTAGCGGTCCTCCTCGCCGGTGACCTTGCCGGTGGCGACCTCGTCGAGGAGCTCCTTGGCGCCGTTGGCCATGGAGGTCGGGGTGATCTCGGCCTTGCCGACCCGCTTCTGCCAGTCCTTCAGGTCGGTGAGCAGCTCATCGGCGAGGGCCTGCTGCTCGGCGCCGGCCTTCTTGTCCACCCACAGCGCCTTCTCCAGCGCGTGCCAGCCGGTCCACTTCTGGCCCTTCTCCAGGTCGTTGACGCGGGTGTCGGTCTTGGGGTCGATGTCCCCGAACGACTCGGCGATCGGCTCGGTGGTCTCCCAGCCGACCCGGGAGGGCGCGTAGGCGTCCTTGGCGGCGTCGACGTCACCGGCCTTGATGGCGTTGACGAACGTCTCCACCTTCGGGATCGTCGCGTCGGCCTGCTCCTGCGCGTACTCGCGGTAGGCGGCGACGGCCGCGTCCAGCTTCGGGTCGCGCTTGGCGACCGTGCCGCCGGTCACGGTCAGCTTCTGCCGCACGCCGTGCCCCTTCATCCCGGGCCGGCAGGCTATTTCGTACGACCCCGCCTTCACCTCGGCGGTGAGCGTGTACTTCGTCCCCGGCCCGATGTTCTCCTTCTCCGACACGATCCGGTCGTCCGGGAAGAGGATCTCGACCTCGGTGGCCTTGGACCCCGTGTTCTCGATGGCGAGCGTGACGTGCCCCGCCGGGACCGACTTCGTCGACGTCTCGCACTTCGAGTCGGTGGCGGTGACCTGGATCGCGTCGTCGCCCTTGGCGTCGCTCTTCGCCGTGCAGGCCGAGAGGGCGGTCAAGGCGGCCACGGTGGCGGCGGCGGTGACGGTGAGTCGGACGGCACGCATGCAGGCTCCAAGCGGATGGTGTGGTGAGGCTGGCCTAACTTACCTGAGGCTTACCTCACTCATACCCGCCCGGGTGGTGATTCATCAGCCACAGAAAGATCACAGACACGGCTTGATATCGACGGCGAAAAACAAACGCCAAGGAATGGCAAAGGGAAGGTCAAGGGGTGCGCTTCGGTGCGACGACGGCGACTCCCGTCCGCGGATGCGGGAACACCTCGACCGGCTGGTCGTAGACCTCCGACAGCAACCGCTCCTCGAACACCTCGGCGGGCGGGCCGTCGGCGGCGACATGACCGGCGCACAGGATCGCGACCCGGTGCGCGTAGGCGGCGGCGAGGGCGAGGTCGTGCAGCACCACAACCACCGCGTCACCGGCGTGCGCCCTGTCCCGGCAGAGCCGCAGCACCAGTTCCTGGTGCCTGAGGTCGAGCGCGGCGGTGGGTTCGTCGAGCAGCAGCAGGGGCGCGCGCTGCGCGAGCACCCGGGCGAGAGCGACCCGGGCCCGCTCGCCGCCGCTGAGCGCGGCGAACGACCGCTCGGCGAAGGCGGTCACCTGGGTCGCCGCCATCGCCTCGGCGACGGCGAGTTCGTCCTCGCCGGGTGCGGAGCCGGTGTGCGGCGCCCGCCCCATCCGCACCACGTCCGCCACCGTGAACGGGAACGACAGCGTGGCCGACTGCGGCAGCACCGCCCGCCGCAGCGCGAGCTCCCCGGCTGACCACTCCGTGGCGGGACGGCCGAAGAGCCGGACGACTCCGCCACCGGCCACGACATCTCCGGCGAGAGCCGCCAACAGAGTGGACTTCCCGGCCCCGTTGGGCCCGACGAGAGCGACCACTTCCCCGGCCCGGGCGACGACGTCGACACCACGGAGAACGAACCGATCACCGAGCCGCACACACAGCCCCTCGGCCTCGACGAGAACCTCACCGACAACTGGGGGAGGAGGAGGCCCGGGATTCGGACGGCGGAGTCTCATGAGCGGGCTTCTCCGATCGGTCGTGAGCGGCGGGAAGAGGGTGAGTGGCGGAGGCGTGTTCGAGGCCTACGGACCTGGGGTGAACAGGTGGGCGGTGGTGCCCCATAAGGGGCTCGGGGCGTGTCGAAAAGGGTGGTGAGACAGCGCCCCGTAAGGGGCGCGGGGAACTGCGCGACGAGCCACGATGGCGCCGCACCCGGCGACGGACCCGCACCGCCGACGGCGAGGCCCGCGTCGCTACGCCCACCCCCCTTGCCGGCGCCGTGTCCTCCGTAGCAGCCAGAAGAAGAACGGGCTGCCGAGGAGGGCCGTGAGGACGCCGAGGGGGAGTTCCGCCGGGGCGGACACCGTGCGGGCGGTGAGGTCGGCGGTCAGGAGGGTGACCGCCCCCAGCAGCGCGCTGCCCGGGACGAGGAAGCGGTGCCCCGGCCCCGCCGCCATCCGCAGGACGTGCGGGACGACCAGGCCCACGAAGCCGATGATCCCCGACACGCTCACCGCCGCCGCCGTGAGGAGGGCGATGACCAGGACCAGGGTGAGCCGCAGGCGTTCGACGTCGACGCCCAGGTGCCGGGCCGGGCGTTCGCCGAGGGCGAGAAGGTCGAGACGGCGGGCGTAGCGGGGCGCCAGGGCGAGGCCGAGCACGGCGCACGGGAGTACCGCCAGCACCTTCGGCCACGTCGCCTGGGACAGCGAACCCAGCTGCCAGAACGTGATCTGGTTGACCGCCGCGGTGTCCGCGAAGAAGAGGAACAGCCCGATCAGCGCCCCCGCGAACGCGTTCACCGCGATGCCCGTCAGGATCAGGGTCACCACCTCGGTACGGCCTCCGGAACGCGCCATCGCGTACACCAGCAACACCGTCGCCAGCCCCGCCCCGAACGCGCACACCGACACCGTCCAGGCGCCGAGGAAGTCGAGCCCGAACGCGATCACCCCCACCGCCCCCACCGCGGCCCCCGAGGAGACCCCGATCACCCCGGGCTCGGCGAGCGGGTTGCCGAACACGCCCTGCATCAACGCCCCCGCACACCCCAGCGAGGCACCGACGAGCAGCGCCAGCACGATCCGCGGGAAGCGGACGTTCCAGAGGACGGACTCGGGCACCCGGCCCAGCGCCGTACCGCCGAGTCCGGCGCGGTGCAGGACCGAGTCCAGCACGTCCCCGGTCGGAATGGGATACGCGCCGAGCCCCGCCGCCACCGGCACCAGCACGACCAGCGCCGCGACCAGCCCCAGCGCGAGCAGCCATCCGACCGTCGGCCTCCCTCCGCGCCCGCTCACTTCGCGTCGTCCCCGTACAGCTGCGCCACCACCGACTTCAGCACCTGGTCGGTGCGCGGCCCGTAGTTGAGCAGCACCCCGTCCTCCACCGACACCACCCGCCGGTCCATCCCGGCCGGGGTCTGCGCCACCCCCGGGATCTTCACCAGACCGTCGATGCCCCCGACCGACTCGAGTCCCTTGGTCATGACGAGAATCGCGTCCGGCGCGGCCTTGACGAGCGCCTCGGCGGTGATGGCGGTGAAGTCCTTCGTCAGCCCGGACTCGAACCCGGCGTCCACGGCCCCCGCCGCCTCCAGCAGCGAGGTGGCCCCCGACCCCCGCCCGCCGATCAGGTACACGGAGGCCGAGCCGCGCAGGTAGAGGAAGGCGACCCGCGGCTTCGTCCGCTCGTGCGGAACCGCCTTGCGCACCACGGCGATACGGTCCTCCGTGCGCCGCGTCAGCCGCTTCCCCGCCGCCGGGACGCCGAGCGCGCCGGCCACCGCGGCGATCCGCGGACCCACGTCGCCGAGACCCTGGGCCGGATCGACCAGCAGCACCGGGACACCGGCCTCGCGGATCTGGTCCATCGCCTCCTGGGGCCCGGTGGTCGTCTCGGCGAGCACCAGGTCCGGCTTGAGGGAGAGCACGCCCTCCGCGGAGACGTCGTGGTTGCGGGTGACGACCGGCAGTTTCGCCGCCTGCCGGAAGGTCGCCGTGATGTCCCGGGCGACGACCCGGCCGCCGAGCCCGAGCGTGAACACGATCTCGCTGAGGCTGCCGGAGAGCGGGACGATCCGGCGTGCCTGACGGACTGTCACCTTCCGGCCGTCGGCGGACGTGACGGTGACCGGGAGTTCCGGCGACGGAGTGCCGGTGAGCGGCTCGACCCGGTCGGCGGCTGCCGTCGGCTTCGCGGCCGCGGCCCGCGGTGAGCCTCCACAGGCGGTCGCCGTCAGGGTGAGGGCGAGCAACGGGACCAGTGCTCCCGCCAGTCGGGTGCGCAAGCGTCGCACGGTCGTCCGTCCGTTTCTCTCGGGTCACCGGTGGCCGCTGCGGCGACCTGGCGCAAAGCTTAGGTTAGCCTTACCTTAGCTGGCTACGGGTCGCCGTACCTGCCGTATCCGTTCCGTCGTGCTCCGGAGGACCTCCCATGCCCGCGCGCCTTCGTGCCCTGGTCACCGTGGTGTTCGTGGTCGTTCTGGGGGCCCTGCTCCCGGCCGCCACCGCCCACGCGGCGAGCCGTACCGTGCAGGGCGGCCGGCTCGACTGGGGCGTGAGGTCGTCGTTCCAGAGCTATGTCACCGGCCCGATCGCGAAGGGGAGTTACTCCCTGACCGGCGGTGCGGCGACCGTGGGCAGCAGCCGGTTCCGCTTCCCCTCGGCGACCGGCACCTACGACGGCGGCACGGGCGCGTTCACCGCGTCCTTCGCCGGCGGGGTGCACTTCGTCGGCCACCGGGAGAGCGACGGCACCTACCAGCTGGACCTCACCCTCAGCCGCCCCACCGTCCGTATCTCCGGCTCGGCCGGCACCCTCTACCTCGATGTCACCAGCAAGGCGAAGGGCACCGGGGCGGTCACGACGTCCTCGCAGGTGCCCTTCGCCTCCCTCGCCCTGGGTGGGATCGACATGCGAGGCGCCGGCTCCGCCGTCGTCCTCGACAACGTGCCCGCCACCCTCACCGCCCAGGGCGCCACGTCCTTCGCCGGCTACTACACGGCCGGTACCGCCCTGGACCCGGTGAGCCTGGCGGCGGACGTCGAGCCGGCGAGCACGTCCACGCCGACCCCGACGCCCGCCAAGTCGCCCATGAAGAAGGCCGCCGCCAAGAACGCCGTCGAGGACGGTGCCGTCGACTGGGGCGTACGCCGCACCTTCCGCGAGTACGTCACCGGTGACATCGCCCGCGGCAGGTGGACGCTGACCGGCGGAGCCGAGGACGGCGGCGCCCTCTTCCGCTTCCCGAAGGGCGAAGGGACGTACCGCAACGGCGCGTTGACGGCGAGCTTCGCGGGCGCCGTCCGCTTCACCGGCGACCACGGCCTCGACCTGGGACTGAGCGCGGTCAGGGTCACCGTCGAGGACGGCACGGGCACCCTTTACGCCGACGTCGACAGCGACGCCTTCACCGGCGACAAGGTCCCGCTGGTCACCTTCACCGCCGAGGACCTCACCGCGAAGAAGGGGCTCGCCTCGGTCACCGAGGCCCCCGCGAAGCTCACCGCCCAAGGCGCCAGGGCCTTCGCCGGGATGTACCGGGCCGGCACCGCCATGGACCCGGTCTCCCTCGCCGTCGCCCTCACCGCCGACGCCGTCCTGCCCGCCCTGCCCGACCTGGGCAGCGCGGCCGACGGGACGGAGACGCCCGCGCCCGGCCCCACCTCGGCGCGGCCACTGGCCGACGACACCGGGGCCGCCGACGGCGACGGCACCCCCGTCCTGACCGTCGTCCTCACCACGGGTGCCCTGCTGGCGGCCGCCGCGCTCTTCGCGGTCGCCGTCCGCAGGCGCCGTACCCGCCCGGCGGCCGGGCCCGCCCCCGCCGGCGAGGACCGACCCACCCACACCCCCGAACACCCCTGAGGAGCCACAGGCCCATGCTTGCCACCACACCCAGATCCCTCGCCCTCGCCGCCGCCGTGGCGGTCACCCTGGGCGCCGGCGCGCTCACCGCCGCGACCACCGCGTCGGCCGCCGAAGTACCGCTCAGCGGCTACGAGTTGACCTGGGGCATCAAGCAGTCGTACCGCACCTACGTGACCGGGATGGCGGCCGGTGCCTTCACCCCGTCCGACGGCGCCTCGCAGGCCGCGGGCAACGGCGCCTTCACCTTCACCCAGGGCGCCGGCGGCTACGACTCCGACGCGCACACCGTCGCCCTCGCCTTCCAGGGCAGCCTCCGCATCACCTCCCAGCTGCACGGCTTCGACCTCACCCTGTCCGACGTGCAGTTCGACAGCGGGGCCGCGGAGATCACCGCCGACGTGACCCGCAACGGCACGACGACCGACGACGTGCCGCTCGCGACGGTGACCGTCACCCGCGCGATGACGGACATGACGACCACCCTCACCAAGCAGGCCGCCGACGTCCTCGGCAGCGCGGGCTACGAGGGCGCGGCCGGCGACCCGCTGACGGTCGTCCAGACGACCGCACAGTCCCCGTCGCCCAGCGCCTCCGCGTCCACGAGCACCTCCCCGTCCCCGTCACCGTCGCCGTCCGCGTCGGCCTCGGCGAGCACGTCCGCGTCCCCTTCGGCGTCCGTGTCCACGTCCGCCTCGCCCTCCGCCTCCGAGCCCGAGGAGACCCCGGCCGAGGGCGACATAGCCGACGGCACCCTCACCTGGGGCGTGAAGGAGTCCTTCCGCACGTATGTCGTCGGCAGTGTGGCCAACGGGAGGATCACCGTCTCCGGCGGGGCCACGCAGGCCGCCGGCAACGGCGTCTTCACCTTCACCGACGCGACCGGCACCTACGACACCGACGCCGGCACCCTCACCGCCGCTTTCGGGGGTGCGGTCAACTTCAAGGGCCACGAGAGCGACGGCACCTACGCCCTCGACCTCACCCTCTCCGGCGTCCGCGCGACGATCGCCGACGGCAAGGGCACCCTGACCGCCGACGTCACCAGCCTCGGCACCACCACCGAGGACGTCGAACTCGCCGACCTCGAGGCCGGATCCGCCGACCTGACCGCCACGGACGACGTCATCACCCTGGACGACGTCACCGCCACCCTCACCGAGGCCGGCGCGAAGGCGTTCAGCGGCTACTACACCGCGGGCACCGCACTCGACCCGCTGGACCTCTCCATCGCCCTGACGGACGACGCCCAGCTCCCGTCCGGCGACGACGGGGCGACCAGCACCCCGACCGCCACCGCTTCGGACGACACCACCGGTTCGGCGAGCGGCGGTGCCGTCGCCTCCACGACGGGTGGCACGGGTGGTGCCCTCGCCTCCACCGGCTCGGCCCTTCCGGCAGCCGCCCTCGGCACGGCAGCGGCCGTCACCGTCGCAGCGGGCGCGGGTGTCGTGTATGCGATGCGCAGGCGTCGTACCGAGGGGTGACGCCGCGAGTGCTTCAATGCCGGAGTGACTGACTACGACGTGCTGCGTGTCTTCTGCGCGGCGAACGGCGGATACGGCAACGAGCTCGGGGTCGTCCGCGACGGCTCCGTGCTGCCCGCGCGGGAGGACCGGCAGGCGCTGGCGGCGAAGCTCGGGTTCAGCGAGACCGTGTTCGTGGACGACCCCGAGCGCGGGGCCGTCGACATCTACACCCCCACCCTGCGCCTGCCGTTCGCCGGCCACCCCTGCGTCGGCACGGCCTGGCTGCTGGACGTACCCGAACTGGTCACCCCGGCCGGTGTGGTCGGCGCCCGGCTGGACGGGGAGTTCAGCTGGATCGAGGCGCTCCCGGAGTGGGTTCCGCCGCGCACCCTGCGCCAGTACGCCACGGCCGCCGAGGTCGACGCGCTGCCGGTGCCGCCGCCGGGGGAGTGGATCTATGCCTGGGCGTGGGAGGACGAGTCGGCCGGGCGGGTCCGTGCCCGCGCCTTCCCGGGCCGCGACGACGGCATCGACGAGGACGAGGCGACCGGTGCGGCGGCGCTGCTGCTCACCGCGGAACTGGGCCGGGCCCTGAACATCACCCAGGGCAGGGGCTCGCAGATCCTGACCGCACCCCAGCCGTACGGCTGGGTGGAGATCGGCGGGCGGGTCCTCCTGGAGGGCGAGGAGAGGCAGTCGGCGGCAGCCCGGTGGTGATCGGCCGGTGGTCGGCCGGTGGGCGGCCGGTGATCAGCCGGTGACCGACTTCTCCTGACGGCCGCGCCGCACGTAGTACCAGGTCATGTTCGACGACAGCCCCGTCAGCAGCACCCAGACCACGCCGATCGGCCAGCTGCCCTGGACGAAGGAGACGACGGCGGCGGCGACGGCGAGGACGCAGACGATCAGCGCGTAGAGGGCGAGGCGGGGCATGAGATCGCTTTCCTGACGAGTGCGGGGGACACTGCTGGCGCCCACCAGTGTCCCCCATCCCCTCAGACGTCCGTGACGCGGAGCCCGGCGTGTGCCTTGTAGCGGCGGTTGACCGAGATCAGGTTCGCGACCAGGGACTCCACCTGGTGGGCGTTGCGCAGCCGCCCCGCGAAGACGCCGCGCATCCCGGGGATGCGCCCGGCCAGCGCCTGCACGACCTCCACGTCGGCCCGCGCCTCGCCGAGCACCATCACATCGGTGTCGATCTCCTCGATCTCCGGGTCCTGGAGGAGCACGGCGGAGAGGTGGTGGAAGGCGGCCGTGACCCGGGAGTCCGGCAGCAGCGCCGCGGCCTGCTCCGCCGCGCTGCCCTCCTCCGGCTTGAGCGCGTAGGCGCCCTGCTTGTCGAAGCCGAGCGGGTTGACGCAGTCCACGACCAGCTTGCCGGCCAGTTCCTCGCGCAGTGACTCCAGCGTCTTGCCGTGCCCGTCCCACGGTACGGCGACGATCACGAGGTCGCTGCGGCGCGCGCACTCGGCGTTGTCGGCGCCCTCGACACCGTGCCCGAGCTCGTCGGCGGCGGCCTGCGCGCGCTCGGCGGCCCGGGAGCCGATGATCACCTTCTGGCCGGCCCGGGCCAGCCGGTAGGCGAGGCCCTTGCCCTGCGGGCCGGTGCCGCCGAGCACCCCCACGACCAGACCGGAGACGTCGGGCAGGTCCCAGGGATCCTTGGCGGGGGCCTTCCCGGCCGCCGGCTGCTGTGCACTGTCGGTAGAGGTCATGGGCCGACTCTACGTCCGGGCCGACGGCCGTACCCGGCCAGGTTCGGTCAGGTGAGCCGGTTCACGGGCACCCGGCGGAAGGTGATCGTCGTGTACGCGCTGAAGTCACCGGTCTCGTACAGGAGCCCGACGGTGGCCGCGTCGATCCGGGTCAGGTCGGAGTAGGCGGCGGGCAGCCCGTCCACGGTGTGCACGGACCGCCAGGTGGTCCCGCCGTCGGCGGAGGCGCGGATCGTCATCAGGGCGCGGCTCGCCGCATCGCCGGGCCCGGAGTACAGCAGCAGCTCCGGATCGCGGAGTTGGAGCACGCTGGCCTGGCAGACGGGCGCGGTGAGCCCGGCCTGCGGCCGGAAGGGCTTCACGAGCGTGCGCCCGCCGTCCACCGAGTGCGCGTCGGCCCTGTTCCCCGGCGCCGGGGAGTCGTTGCGCGTGTTGAAGTAGACGCGCCCGTCGGGCAGTTCGGCGGCGGTGGTCTCGTTCACGTTGATGTACCCGTTGGTGTTCTCGTCGAGGTAGCCGAGGTACCAGGTCTCCCCGTGGTCGTCGCTGAGCAGGCAGTGCCCGCTGTTGTACTTGCCCTCGGTGCCGTTGTCCGTCCCGGTGGGCGGCAGGGTGTGGTTGGCGGCCACGACCACCCGCCCCGAACGGAGTTGCAGCGCATGCCCGGGCGTGGTGGCGTACCACCGCCACCCGGCCTTCTTCACCGACTTGGTGATCTCCTTCGGCGCGGACCAGGTCACCCCGTCGTCGTCACTGTGCTGCACCCAGACCCGCCGCCCGTCGGCGTCCGGCACCTGCCCGCGCAGGATGGCGTCCTCGGTGGCGGAGGCGGCGCTGCGGACGTGCACGAGCAGGATGCGGCCGGTGTCGAGGACGACGGGGGCGGGGTTCCCGGCGAGATCGGTCCCGTTGCTCGCGGCGACCTGGAGCGCCCCCCAGGTGCGTCCACCGTCCCCCGACCTCTTCAGGACGACGTCGATGTGCCCGTGGTCGGCGGCGGAGTTGACTCTCCCCTCGCAGAAGGCGAGCACGGTGCCGGCCCGGGAGACCACCACCGCCGGGATCCGGAAACTGGCGTAGCCCTCTTTGCCGGCGCGAAAGGGAATGCTTGCTTCTACGTCGCTCATGGGCCGCCTTCTCCCCGGTTCGGGCGAATTCGGAGTGAACTCCGCGTCACGAGTGTCCGATTGCGGCAGTATGCGTGGGCATGGACGCCGTACGGGTCGCGTTGTTGCGTGAAGTGCTCGCCGGGACCGAGTGGTTGAGCGCGACGCGGAGATTCGCGGGGGCGCTGCGCGGTTCGGTGGTGACGCACGGCGGCGGACTCCTCCTCCTCGGCACCCCGGACTACGAGCCCTGGCATCTCGCCGCGCACCTGGTGGACGAGGCGGCGTGGTCCGGTACGCCGGAACTGGCGCCGACCCTCGTACGGCACGACGCGCGTCCCACCGACCCGGCGCACCTCGCGGTCGGCCCCGGGCGCATCGAGACGGCCCGCCGCGGCGAGACACTGCTCGTGGTGACGCCGGGTGACGCCGAACCCCTGCTGGAGCGGATCCACACCGCCCGCCGCGCCGGCGTGACGGTCCTCGCCCTCTCCACCACCACCGACGACGCGCTCACCGCCATGGCCCACGAGACGCTCACCGTCCCCGAGGGCGCGGAACTCGACCTGGACACGGTCCAACACCTCGTCAGCGCGGCCACCGGCGAGAACGGCCCCTCTCCGCGGGGGCGCCGCCGCTTCCGAGACCGCCTGACCCGCCTGGCGGAAACGGTGACGGCTCCGCCTCCGCCGCCCTGGTGACTCTGCCCACCCACTGTGAGGAAGGGGGGAGCAGGAAGCCGGGGTGGCGCGGCCACGGATGTCGGCCGCGGGTGCGGTGGGGGCTGGTCGCGCAGTTCCCCGCGCCCCCTCAGGGGCCGGTTGCGCCACCCCCCGGCAGGGGCGCGGGGGACAGGGCCG